>DATCEZ010000185.1:0-9016 GCA_036509775.1 Acidimicrobiales bacterium | reverse complement strand
TCGTTTCCAACCTCGCCGACTACGGGTTCGTCTGGGTCTTGCTGGGCGGGCTCAAGGCACGGCGACGGGGACCGGACCGACGTCGTGCCGTCGTGGCGCTGGCGGCGGCCGGCTTCTCCTCCCTGCTCGTGAGCCGGGTCGTGAAGGCGGCGGTCGAGCGCCAGCGGCCCGAGGACCACCTCGAGGTCGGCGTGCGCACCCCGACCAGCAGCAGCTTCCCGAGCGGGCACACGCTCGCCGCCTTCTGCACGGCCTTCGTCCTGGGCGATTCGCAGGCCGGCACGGCCGCCAGCGTCGGTTTCGCCACCGCGGTTGCGATCAGCCGGATCCACCTGCGGGCCCATCACCCCACCGACGTGATCGGGGGTGCCGCCATCGGCTCGGTGCTCGGCCTGGGCCTGCGCCCGATCGTCGACGTCGTCACGCCCGGCAGCAAGGGCCGGCGTGGTCGCCGGCGCAGCGGACGGGGAATGCGCCCCTCCCAGGTCGTGTTGAACAAATTATGAAGTCATTCGCCGTTACCTGGGACTATCGCTGCCCCTTCGCCCGCAATGCCCACGAGCACCTGGCCTCCGCCCTGGCGGCCGGTGCCGAATGGGATGTGACGTTCCTGCCCTTCTCATTGAACCAGGCCCACGTCCCCGAGGGCGGGGCGCCCGTCTGGGACGACCCGGACAAGGCGCAGGATCTCCTGGCGCTCGGTGCCGGCGTTGTGGTGCGCGATCAGTATCCCGAGCAATTCCTCGACGCCCACATCGCGCTGTTCTCGGCCCGGCACGACGAAGGGCTCGACTTACGGCAGCCTGACGTGGTGGCGTCGGTGATCGAGCGTGCCGGTGTCCCCGGCGACAAGGTGGTGGCGGAGGTCGCCACCGGTGGGGTCATCGCGGACATCCGGCGCGCCCACGAACATGCCGTGAGTCAACTCGACGTCTTCGGCGTCCCGACCTTCATTGTGGGCGACAACGCCGTGTTCGTGCGCTTGATGAGCCGTCCCACCGGCGATGCCGCACTGGCGCAGCGCACCATGCAGGGCGTCCTCGACCTCTTCGAGACCATGCCCGACCTCAACGAATTCAAGTACACCAAGCTGTCCCTCTGACTCTTCGGGCTTGACTCTTCGGGCTTGACTCTCCGCGCCGTCCAGTGCCGGCCCGCCTTGTTCAGGCCTGGGCGAGTTCGCTCAGCAGTGCGAGACCCCGGGCCTGCTCCGCCGCATCACCGATGACGGCAGCCACGAAGTCCGTGGCACCCGCGTCGGCCAGCCTGACGATGGACGCCTCGACGGCCTCCTCGTCCCCGATGAAGGCGATGTCGCCCGCCGCCTCGGCCCCTTCCTTGTCCAGCATCGCCCGGTAGGAGGGGAGGTTGGGGTAGATAGAGAAGGCCGCATTGATGCGCTCGCGCGCGGCGTCCGCGTCCTTGGTGACGCTGATGGGAAGCGACACCACAATACGCGGGGCCGGTCGTCCCGCCGCCTCGGCCGCCGCGGTGATGGTCGGCGCAATGTGGTCCCCAATGGTCCCCGTCCCGGTCATCCATGTGATCGTCCCGTCGGCGACCCGGCCCGTCAGCTTCAGCATGGTGTCGCCCAGCGCAGCGACGAGGACCGGCGGCGCCTCGACGTTGGCGATGTCGAGCGGGGCGAAGGCGTTGGTCGTCACGCGCTCACCTTCGCAGTGCACGGTCTCGCCCCGCAGGAGCGGCATGAGCGCCGTCAGGTATTCCCGCATGTACGCGGCCGGGCGCTCGAAGCTCATGCCCCACATGTTCTCGACCACCACCTGGTGCGACAGGCCGATCCCGAGGAGGAGCCGGTTGTCGGTGGCCATCTGCACGGTCAGGGCCTGCTGGGCCAGCATCATCGGGTGCCGCGGATAGACCGGCACCACCCCTGTCCCCAGGCCGATGCCGGGCACCTGCGAGCCGGCCACGGCCAGCAGCGTCAGCGCGTCGGGACCGAAGATCTGCGAGGCGAACGCGTGGTCGAGCCCGGCGTCCCGGTACCGCTGCAGCAGGGCCACCACGTCGGACACCGGCTTGTCGGTCTCAATCATGCTCCCGATGCGCAGCGGCTTGGCCATGTCCCTGGTGCTCCTCGCGTAGTCTGCCGGTTGTGTCCGCCCCACTGTCTAGGCGAATCCCCGCACGGGGGCGAGCGACCTGAGCACGCACCCGATCGGGTTCATCGGCGCTGGTCAGCTGGCCCGTATGGCCGGTGAGGCAGCCAGCGCGCTCGGCCTCTCCATGGCCGTGCTGGCCGAGCATCCCGGCGATGCCGCCTGCGGCGTGGCCGCCGAGGTGGTGCTGGGCTCGCCCTTCGTGGCGGAGGATCTACGGGCCTTCGCCGCCCGTTGCGACGTGCTGACCTTCGACCATGAGCAGGTCGACCTCGACCTGGTGGCCGGGCTCGCCTCCGAAGGCACGGTGTTCCGGCCCGGGGCGGCGACGCTCGAGCTCGCCGTCGACAAGGCCCGGATGCGGACCGTGCTCGACGAGGCCGGCGTGCCCGTCCCCGCCTACCTGGTAGTGGACGAGGGACCAGGCGCCATCGACGCCGTGGAACGCTTCGCAGCCGGCCACGGCTGGCCCGTCATGGTGAAGGCGGCGCGTGGAGGCTATGACGGCAAGGCCGTCTGGCCCGTGGCCGACCGGTCCGAGGCGGCCAGTGTCCTGGCCGGCGTGGCCGGGCAGATCGTGGTGGAGGAATTGCTCCCGCTGCAGGCCGAGCTGGCCGTCGTGGTGGCCCGGCGTCCCTCCGGTGCGTCCGCGGCCTGGCCGGCTGTCGAGACGGCGCAGGTGGGTGGCGTCTGCCGCGAGGTGCTCGTGCCGGGTCGGATCGACGCCGATGTCCTCGATGCCGCGTCGGCCCTGGGGCAGAAGGTGGCTGAAATCGCCGGCGGCGTCGGCGTCATGGCGGTGGAGCTCTTCTGGTCCGGGGGCAGGCTGCTCGTCAACGAGGTGGCCACGCGACCGCACAACTCGGGCCACTGGACGATGGAGGGTGCGGTGACGTCCCAGTTCGAGAACCATGTGCGGGCCGTCCTGGACCTGCCGCTCGGGTCCACCGCCCCCCAGCATCCCCAGGTGGCCAGCGTCAACGTCTTCGGCGGCCCGGACGGCGCCGATCCGGCCGACCTCCTCGCCCGGGGCCTCGTAGTCGAAGGCGCCCACGTCCACCTCTATGGCAAGGTGGCCCGGCCGGGACGCAAACTGGGTCACGTGACGGTCTGCGGTGACGACGCCGAGGTGGTGCGCTCCCAGGCCTGGTCGGCCGCCATCGCCCTGGGCACACCCGTGCCCGACGCGATCACTTTGCCCGCGGGGTTGGCCCGATGAGCGATCCGGCTGCACTGGTCGCCGTCGTGATGGGGAGCTCCTCGGACCTGCCGGTCATGCAGGGGGCAGTCGACGTGCTCGGTGAGTTCGGCGTCGCCCACGAGGTGCGCGTCGTCTCTGCTCACCGGACGCCCCGCGACATGCTGGCCTTCGGGCAGGACGCCGCCGGTCGCGGGCTCCGGGTGCTCATCGCCGGAGCCGGAGGTGCCGCCCATCTGCCGGGCATGTTGGCCTCGGTGACCACCCTCCCCGTCATTGGAGTCCCGGTGGCCCTCTCGCAACTCAACGGCCTCGACAGCCTCCTCTCCATCGTCCAGATGCCCAAGGGCGTCCCGGTGGCGACCATGGCCGTCAACGGTGCCCGCAACGCCGGCCTGCTGGCGGTGCGCATCCTGGCCCAGGCCGATCCCGATCTCACCGCCCGCATGGCTGCGTTCCAGGACCAGATCGCGTCCGATGCACGCGCCCAAGATGCTGCAGTGTCCGACGCGGCCCGGTCACAGGAAGCGCCGTAATGGCGGCACCGAACCTGGCCCAGCGCCTCGGCTACGACGGCGACGCCAAGCTGGTCATCGTCAACGCCGACGACCTGGGCTCGTGCCACTCCGCCAACGTCGGCGTCTTCGAGTGTCTGGCCACCGGCACGGTCACCAGCGCCACGCTCATGGTGCCCTGCCCGTGGGCGCGCGAGGCGAGCAGCCGCTACCGCGGCGAGGACATCGGCGTCCACCTCACGGTCAACGCCGAGTACGAGCTGTACCGATGGGGTCCGATCACCTACGCACCGTCGCTCCTGGGTGGTGACGGCGGGTTCCCGCGCACGATGGAGGACGTGTGGGACCACGCCGACCTCGACGAGGTCCGCCGCGAGTGCCGGGCGCAGATCGAACGGGCAATCCTGTGGGGCTTCGACGTCAGCCACCTGGACGCGCACATGGGCACGCTGCAGCTGCGGCCTGAGTTCTTCGACGTCTATCTCGAGCTGGCGCTCGAGTTCGGGCTGCCCCTGCGTATGGTGAGTTCGGCGATGGAGCGCTATCTGGGCTTTCCGGCCCGGGCCGTGGCAGCCGAGGAAGGTGCCGTCTTCACCGACCATTTCCGCTTCGTTCCCGGTGTGGGCTCCCGGCAGATGTTCGAGCGGGACGTCGCCACGTTGCGCCCCGGTGTGACCGAGCTCCACCTCCACCCGGCGGTGGACAGCGCGGAGTTGCGCTCGTTGGCCACCGACGACTGGGAGGCCAGGGTCGACGACCACCGCATCATTTGCGACGAGGACTGGTTCCGCCGCTCGCTGGACGAGGCGGGGGCCGTCCTCATCGGCTATCGGCCGTTGCGCGACCTGGCGCGGGCCGGAGGTTGAGCTGAGCCCGGTGACCGCCTCGACCACGACGACGATCCGAGGCGTCTCGATCTTCTCGAGGCAGCGCAAGCGCAAAGCCGACGTCTTCGACATCGCGCTCTCGCCCGAGGGAATCGCGATCCGGCGGCCGGGACGGAGCGAGCAGCACATGACCTGGGAGCGCATTTCCCAGTGGGAGCTCGAAGAGCGGCCGGGCTGCATCGTGCTGACCCTGCGCGGCGGCGGCTCGGTGACACCGCTGATGGTGAAGGGCTGGAGTCTCGAGGATCTCGAGACCGTCATGCGCGACGCCACCGAAGCCACAACAGGTCCCGAGGACCGCTCCGACCCCGTGCCGGAGGCCGCAGAGGAGTTCCTTCCCTCGGCGGTGGCAGAGCCGCCGGCACCTCAGTCGGAGGCCGTCGGCGAGCGGGTGCAGCCTCGCTCCGCCCGCCGTCAGGCCGCCCGGCGACCACGGCGAAGTGCCTGGAAGGCGCTCGTGACCATCGTGCTGCTCGGCATCCTGGCCGCGGCGGTGGTGGTCGTGCTGTTGCAGAGCGCCGGCGTCATCAGCTGGAGCTTCCTCGGCCCCGTGGCTTAAGACCCGGCGCGCACTTCTGCGAAGAGATCGTCCTCGGTCACGTCGATCGGTCCGACCCGGCTCTGCGCCAGCCGGAACTCGTCGACGGGATGGATGTCACGCATCACCTCGGGCGGCAGGCCGAACCAGAACTTCGAGGTGGGGTCGACCTGCGTGGCGTGCGCCTTCAACGCGTCGGCGCGCACATGGGTGAGCCCCGTCACGTCGATGGTCGTGGTGAACGGCTCGGTCCTCGTCATGCGCGTCAGCCACTTGTCGTCAAAGGGTGACTCGAGACCGAGTTCGGTGAACTTCTCGTGGATCTGGCGGAAGCGCTCGCCGGACCAGACCGAGTAGTAGAGCTTGGCCGGCGTGAAGGGCGGCCCGGCGTCCGGGTAGCGGTCCGGATCACCGGCGGAGTCGAAAGCCAGAACGGAAATCTCGTGCACCCGGAGGTGGTCCGGATGCGGGTACTCGCTCTGGTCGTCGCCGTAGGTGATGATCACCTGAGGGCGCTCCCGCCGGATCACTGTGACCAGTCGCCCCACCGCCTCCTCGAGCGGGGCCTGCGCGAAGGAGTCCGGCCGGGCGTTGGCCTCGGTGTCGGGCATCCCCGAGTCCCGGTAGCCGAGCATCACGGTGTCGTCGTAGCCGATGATGTCGGTGGCGGCCTTGAGCTCGGCCATCCGGACCCGGCCGATGTCGGCCCGGACCTCGGGCGTGTCCATGGCCGGGTTCAGGATGTCGCCCTCCTCACCCCCGGTGCAGCAGACGAGGACCGTGTGCACGCCTTCGGCGTGGTAGCGGGCCACCGTGGGTGCGCCCTTGGAGGCCTCGTCGTCGGGGTGCGCGTGGACGCTGAGCAGGCAAAGTCGTTCGGGCACAGGGCGACCTTAGCGGCGTGCCTGGGCAGGCCCTCCCGGTGTTCCCCCTCCCCCGCTGGGCCTTATGCTCTGGGCTTATGGCAGGTTTCTTCAGTCGCGTCGCTGACATCTTCCGGTCCAAGGCCAACAAGGCCCTGGACAAAATGGAGGACCCGCGCGACACGCTGGACCTGTCGTATGAGAAGCAGCTCGAGCAGCTGCAGAAGGTGCGCCGCGGCGTGGCGGACGTGGCCACGGCGCGCAAGCGCATTGAGCTGCAGGCCGCGGGGTTGCAGAAGCAGGCAGACAAGCTGCAGGGCCAGGCCAAGGCCGCGCTCGAGCAAGGCAACGAGGACCTCGCCCGGGAGGCGCTCTCGCGCCGGGCCGCCTTGGGCGAGCAGCTGGCCGAGCTGAAGACCCAGCACGACCAGATCAGCGACCAGGAGCAGAAGCTCGTCCAGACGTCACAGGAGCTGCAGATCCGGGTCGAGCGCTTCCGCACCCAGAAGGAGACGATGAAGGCCTCCTACACGGCGGCCGAAGCCCAGACCAAGGTGGGCGAGGCGGTCTCGGGGATCTCCGACTCCACACGCAGCGCGGGCGCCACCATGCAGCGAGCCCAGGACAAGATCGCCAGCATGCAGGCGCGGGCCGGCGCCATCGACGAGTTGCTGGCGTCGGGCGCGCTCGACGACCTGTCGCACCCGGTCGACGACATTCAGAAGGAGCTCGACAAGGTGTCGTCGACCTCGCAGGTGGACAACGAGTTGGCGGCGTTGAAGGCCGAGTTGGGAACCGGCGGTGCTGCCGACGCGAAAGCCGCGCTGCCATCGGCGGAGCAAGCTGGAACTGGAGGTGAGAACGCCTGATGGCAATCTCACGCAACATCAAGCCGGACCGGGGCCTGACCTACCGGATGTTTCTGACCGGGCTCTTACTCGTCCTGCTCTACGGACTGGTCGTCGGCGTCCTGATCGCGGTGGGGCTCTCGTATTCCATCGTGCTGATCATCGCCTTCGCACTGATCTTCTGCCAGTACTGGTTCAGCGCCAAGATCGCCATGTACGCCATGCACGCCAAGGAGGTCACCCCCGAGCAGGCCCCCGAGCTGCACGGCGTGGTCGACCGGCTGTGCGCCCTGGCCGACATGCCCAAGCCGAAGGTGGCCATCGCCACCACGGACATCCCCAATGCCTTCGCCACCGGTCGCAGCCCCAAGTCGTCCGTGGTCTGCGTGACGTCGGGCCTGCTGCGCCGGCTCGAAGAGCCGGAGGTCGAAGCCGTGCTGTCGCACGAGCTGTCGCATGTGGCACACCGCGACGTGGCCGTGATGACGATCGCCAGCGGTCTCGGCATGATCGCCGGACTGCTGACCCGGGTGCTGTTCTACTCCGAGATCTTCGGGGGTGGACGGGGCAACAACAACAATCAGAACCAGGCCGGCATCGAGATGATCGTCCTGCTGGTGTCCGTCATCGTGTACTTCGTCAGCTTCCTCCTGACCATGGCGCTCTCGCGCTACCGCGAGCTGGCGGCGGACCGGTCGGGCGCGCTGCTCATCGGACGGCCCTCCCTGCTGGCCTCGGCGCTGGTCAAGATCACCGGGGAGATGGGACGCATCCCGACCAAGGACTTGCGCGCCGCCGAGCCGTTCAATGCCTTCTTCTTCACGCCGGCCGTGGCCAGCGGCGGCGACCAGGGCACGGGCGGCGGCTTCAGCTTCGGCAACCTCTTCCGCACGCACCCGACGCTGGAGAAGCGGCTGGCCCAGCTGGACTCGCTCGAGCGCCAGCTCGGCCAGGCCGGCCCGGTCGACGGCTGAACCTGCGGGTGGGTCTCTTCGACACCATCCTCGGCCGCTCCAAGCCGGTCCGGGCCAATCTCGATGCGCTGTTCGCCCTGCCGACGGCTGCGCTCACCCTGCAGAGCGCCGGAGGGCTGGTGACGTCGGGCCACGCCGGGGTCTGCTGGAAGCCTCCCCCGGGTCAAGCGGCGGCCGATGCCCAGAAGGAGATCGCTGAACTGGTGGGCGACGACGGCTTCAAGTACGCCATGGACAAGTTCGACTACGGCTGGCTGCTGCTCGACGACACGGACCTCGAAGAGCTGGTGACCAAGATCCACATGGCCAACTCCACGCTGCAGGACAACGGCTGGGGGCCGCAGCTGCTGTGCTCGGCCTTCGGCTTCGTCCCGGGCCCCGATGCCCCCGCCGACGCCCGGGCCTTCCGGCTCATCTACCTCTTCAAGCGCGGCACCTTCTACCCGTTCGCTCCCGTCGATGCGGAGAAGGAGCGGCGCGACACTGAGCTCGAGCTGCGGATACGGACCATGGTGGGATCCGACCTGCCGGTGGAAGCCGACCTGACCCGGTGGTTTCCCCTGTGGGACATGCCGGTGGCCTGAGGGTCTTTTTTGTCATCTGGTGTTCGCGGACGCGCTCCGGCCGACCGCCCAGGCGTGCAGACTGCAGAATGCAGAATGCAGAATGCAGGCAAGACCAAGATTTGAGGAGGTGCGCTGACGTGGCAGAGACCCTTGACCGGATGATCGCGCTGGAGGGCGCTGTCAACTTTCGCGATCTGGGCGGCTACGAGGCCGGTGACGGATTGCAGACGCGCTGGCGCACGCTCTTCCGGGCCGACGGCCTCGGTGAGCTGACCGAGGCCGACCTCTCCGTGCTGCGCCAGCTGGGTATCCGGACCGTCATCGACCTGCGCTCCGGCTCGGAGCTCGAACGGGGGCGCTTCGACGTCGACGCCCACCCGGTGGCGTTCCACCACTTCCCCTTCATCGACGAGCTCCCCGACGCGCAGGACTTCGACCGCAAGCCCGGACTGCTGGGCACGCAGTATCTCGAGATCGTGCGCGACGCCGGCGGGCAGATCCTGGCCG
>DATCEZ010000184.1:0-3274 GCA_036509775.1 Acidimicrobiales bacterium | reverse complement strand
GTGATGTAGCTGGGCCGGGTGAAGGCGATGTGGGCGGCGATGTCGTGGGCCAGCGCCTGGTCGCCGCCCCGAACGGCGACGATCACTGCGTTCACCCCTCGACCGGCCTGGAGGTGGAGGTAGGAGTCGACGGCGCCGTCGGGCTCGGCTTCGATGCGGACGACCTCACCCACCGAGATGTTCTCTTGGAGGGTGGACCGGAGCCGGTCGATCTCGTCCTGGCGCTCGGACAGCGCGTCCTCCCCCTTGGATGCCACCAGGCGGGCCAGCTCGTCGGCCAGGCTGACGAACTCGTCGGACTTGGCCACGAAGTCGGTCTCGCTCTTCAGCTCGACGATGGCGGCGGCGCTCCCGTCCCGGCCTACGGCGACCGCCCCCTGGGTGGCCTCGCGGCCGGCACGCTTCTCGGCGCTGCCCAGGCCCTTGATCCGAAGCCATTTGGCCGCTTCGTCCAGGTCGCCTCCGGTCTCTTCCAGCGCCTTTTTGGCGTCGAGCATGCCGGCGCCGCTGGAGCGGCGTAGGGCTTGGACGTCTTTGGCGGTGAACTCGGGCACGGTCAGGCCTCCTCAGTGGCCACAGGGGTCTCGGTGGGTGCCGCGGCTGGCTCGGTGGGAGCTGCCGGGGCAGGTTGGGGCGCAGCCACCGAAGCCGGGGCCGGTGCGTCGGCCGGTGGTGCCGCCGGGGCAGGTGCGGTTGCCGCTGGTGAGGCAGCCGGCGCCGGTTGCGGCGCGGCCACCGAAGCAGGCGGCGGCGGGATCGGGGGGGACGCCGGAGCGGGGGCGGCCGGGGCGGCAGCGGGTGCGGCCGGAGCGGCAGCGGCAGGTGCCGCGGGGGCAGACTCAGCCGGTGCCGCGGGCGGAGCCGGGATCTTGGCCGCAGCCTTGGCCGGGGCGGCCGCATCGGGAGCGGGAGCCTTGGCCGGGCGCTGTTGGGCGATGAACCGACCTTCGACCACGGCCTCGGCGATCACCCGGCAGAGCAGGGTGCCCGACCGAATGGCGTCGTCGTTGCCCGGGATCACGTGGGAGATCACGTCGGGATCGCAGTTGGTGTCGACCACGGCCACGATGGGCAGTCCGAGCTTGTTGGCCTCGGTCACCGCGATGTGCTCTTTCTTGGTGTCGATCACGAAGATGGCATCGGGCAGATGATCGAGCCCACGGATGCCGCCCAGGTTGCGCTGGAGCTTCTCGAGCTCACGGGTGTGGCGCAGCGCCTCCTTCTTGGGCATGGCGTCGAAGTCGCCGGCCTTCTGCATGGCCTCGAACTCCTGCATGCGCTTCACCCGGGTCGACACCGTCTGGAAGTTGGTCAGCATGCCGCCCAACCACCGCTCGTTGACATAGGGCATGCCACAGGCGTCGGCATAGGTGGCCACGGGGCCCTGGGTCTGCTTCTTGGTACCTACGAACAAGATGGTGCCGCCGCCGGCGACCAGGTCGCGGGTGTAGGCATAGGACTCCTCGATGCCCTTCATGGTCTGGCGCAGGTCGATCAGGTAGATCCCGTTGCGCTCTCCGAGGATGAACCGACGCATCTTCGGGTTCCATCGGCGAGTCTGGTGCCCAAAGTGGACCCCGGCCCCGAGGAGTTGCTTCATTGTGACGACAGCCATGTACTGCTCCTTCCAACGGTTCTTCCTCCCCGGCCGCAGCACCCCACTGGTGTGGGGCGACCGTGGACGCGGCCGGGTGCGTGATTTCTTCGCGCGATTCGCTCCTCCGGACGGAAGAGCACACCGATAATACAGGGTTCACAACGCTGCTCCACCCCGGACCCTCCTAAGCCCGTGGGTGGGTGCCCTCATACACGGTGAGGAGCCGTTCCTTGCTCACGTGCGTGTACACCTGGGTGGTCTGCAGGCTGGCGTGACCGAGGAGCTCCTGGACGACCCGGAGGTCGGCGCCGCCGTCCAGGAGGTGGGTGGCGAAGGTATGGCGCAGGGCATGGGGGTGGGTGGGCACCGGCGAGCGCCGATCGAGGATGCGCCGGACGTCCCTCGGGCCCAGGCGATTGCCGCGCTGGTTGAGGAACAGTGCCTCGGGCGGGCTGGATGCCCTGGTCAGGACGGCCCGCCCGTCCTCCACCCATTGGGACACGGCCTGGGCGCAGCGGTCGTGCATGAGCACCTGGCGCTCCTTGTTCCCCTTCCCGATGACGACCACCAGCCGCCGTGCGATGTCGAGCCGGCCCAGATCGAGCCCGCACAGCTCGGCCACCCGGAGCCCGCTCCCGTAGAGCAGCTCGAGCACGGCATCGTCTCGGCGGCGGACTGCGTCGGACAACGCCGTGCCCGGATCCGGTTCGGGCGCCGGACCCGAGTGCGTCGCCCCACCGGCATCTGGATGTAGCGCCGCGTCGTCGGGCTCGAGGAGGGCATGCAGCTCGCTCCGACCCAGCACCCGGGGCAGGCGGGATGCGGGCTTGGGGGCGGACAGGCGAGCCGATGGGTCGCCGGCGATCAACCCGCGGCGGTGGCACCAGGCGAAATAGGTACGCACGGCGGCGGCCTTGCGGGCGATAGTGGCCTTGGCGTAGCGCCGAGTGGCCAGGTAGGCCAGATAGCGACGCAGCACCACTCGATCCACATCGGCCGGCCCGGTGGCCCCGCCCCGCTCGGCCCACGAGGTGAACGCATCGAGGTCCGAGGTATAGGCGCGGACCGTGGCCGAGGAGAGGCCGCCGAGGGAACGGTGAAATGCAGCCAGCTCCCACATAGACCCAGGGTAACCGGCGAGGATGGCTCCGAACACGGACCCCGAGCGCGGGTACCTCCGTGATCGGTTACGTCGCGGTAACGTCACCACCGGTAGGCGGGGTTGGCGGCGCGCCGGGTAGGGCCGGCGCTCTGTCGTCGCCGACCGTACGCAAGAGGGGGACCATGTCGAAGCCGATCGATCGACGCTCGTTTCTGGCCAGGGGTACCGCCGCGGCAGCCGGACTCACCATCGCCGGGGCCACCGGCGGGATGCTCACCGGACGGGCGTCGGCCGCGCAAAGCAGCTCGACCTCCAGCGGCAAGCACGCCAATGGCATCTCGACGGCCAAGCCCAAAAAGGGCGGGAAGCTGACGTTCGGGACCACCGCGGAAGAAAAGGGCTTCGACCCGACCACCGCCACCTTCGACACCCCCGGCGTCCAGTACGCCCGGACGGTCTTCGACCCGTTGACCATCATCGATGCCAACGGGAAGGTGCAGCCGTACCTGGCCCAGTCGGTCACCCCCAACCCCGATTACTCGGTGTGGACGGTCACCATGCGGCCCAACGTCAGC
>DATCEZ010000183.1:0-6068 GCA_036509775.1 Acidimicrobiales bacterium | reverse complement strand
TGCTGGCAACGCTCGATGTCGACAAGACATGGAGGGCCGCCACTGAGGTCGAGCAGCGCGTCCTCATCGACGAGTTCATCGATGAGATCACAGTGTTACCGGATTACCTCGACGTGAAAGTGCACGGAGCGCCTCCGGTGCACGTCCTCTACCAGGAGGTTGGACTCAAGGAGTCGGGTTTTGATCGTGTCGGAGGGGGGACTTGAACCCCCACGCCCTTGCGGGCACCAGCCCCTCAAGCTGGCGCGTCTGCCTATTCCGCCACTCCGACGAGCATGCAAATGGGAAAGCAGCGTCCGGAGATCGTAGCGCGTGGCCATCGCCACCTTTCCGGGCCTCCAGTGCCCCTGACCAGGGTCCGAAGGTCCGGAGCAACCGGACCGACCGGGCCGACCGGCCAGCCCCCCCAGCCCCGCCCTCGCCCTACTGCCCCGGCAGCGACGGCGTCGTGTTGTTGGTCGACTCGGGCACCCGGACCGACCAGAGCTGTGCGAACCACAGCAGGCCGGTGCTGCGGGGCATGGCGTTGACGCCGCCGATGGTGCGGCTCCAGACCAGCACCGTCGGCTCGGCGAACAGGGGCAGCGAGACCATGTCGTCCCACAGCTGGTTGTCGGCCTGGGTGAAGTAGCCCATGGCCGTGTTGGGGTTGAGCTGCTGCGAGGCCGTCGTCACCATGGTGTCGAACTCGCTGTTCGAGAAGTTCGTCCAATTCTGCGAACCGTTCTTCCCCGGTGGCCCCAGCAGCATCGTGTACCAGGCCATGGTCTGACTCATGTACGGCGTGAACGTCTGCGGCAGCACGGCCAGGTCGGCGAAGCCCGCCGCCAGCACCTGGCCCGTCTGGGCCGCCCCGGCGACGGGGAGCAGGGTGGTGTCCAGCCCGGCCGCCCGCAGCTCGGACAGGAGCACGGGTGCCGCCGCCGAGGCCCAGGGGTCGCTCAAGTCGTAGACCATGTGCAACTGAAACGGTGCGCCGAAGGACGAGTGGTAGTACGGGTTGCCCGGCGTGCGCACCAGCCCCGTCGCCGTGATGAACGCGGCGGCCTGCGCCGGCACCGGCGTCACCGGGAAGTTGACGCTGCCGCCCGCCCCGATCACCGTCGTCGACGTCGACGAGGTGGGCGCCGGGACCGTCGTCGTCGGCGCGCCCGTGGGGGCCGGCTTGTAGTTCGGCTGACCCTGCACGACGAGGTGGCTGTTGCCCGGCGTAATGCTCGGCGAGGCCCAGCTCACCTCCTGGTTGACCAGGTCCTGGCGGTTGATCGAGAGGGCGATGGCCACCCGCAGGTCGGGCGAGAGGTCCGAGTCGAGCGCGCTGGCCATGTCGAGCTGCAGCATGGTGGCCGAGCTGTCCACCTCGCTCTGCGCGCCCGGCAGTCCCGTCATCTGGGTCAGGAAGGACTGGGTCACCGTCGTGGGCGCCGCCACCTGCACGTAGCCCGAGGCCATCCACTGCCCCAGCTGCGCCGTCGAGGACGCCAAGTGGATGACGATCGACTTGGCGTTGGCCGGCGTCCCCCACCACTTCGGGTTCTGCACCAGGGTGATGGCCTGAGGCGTCACCGTGCCGAGCTTGAACGGGCCACCGGACAGGTCGATGCTCGGCTCGACCGTCGTGCAGGCCGGATTCCAGCCCACCTTCTCCATCACGTGCGCCGGCACCATGTTGGCGAACAGCATCTGCCAGTCGGCGAAGGTGGTCTTGAACTTCACGGTGACGGTGTGGCCGCCGTTGGAACCCGTGACCGACGCAATGTCGCGGTAGCCGGCAATGCTGGCGATGTCCGCGTTGGCTGTCGCGTCGTCGGGGACGCCCCGCTGCTGCTCCCAGACGTACTTGAAGTCCGCAGCCGAAATCGGCACGCCGTCGGACCAGACCGCCTTGGGATTGAGCGTGTAGACGATCGTCTCGGGCTTGGTGTCGACGAGCTCGGACGAGACGATCAGCGAACCGTTGGCCGTCGGGCTGCCCGAGGCGTTGGTCACGAAGGGGCTGGGCAGCACGCCCGCCAGCACGCTCTGGGTGCCCGGCGTGTCGCCGGACGGCGTGTTGGGGTTGCAGCCGGTCGGCGTCTCGGTCGTGCCGAACGAGATCGTCCCGCCGGCCACTCCGACGTAGGTGACGGTGGTCCCGCCTCCCCCGCCGTTGTTGCCGCAGGCGGAAACCAACAGGGCCGCCAACGCTCCCGTCCCGACCAGCCAGCGCCAGCGCCGGGGGCGTCGGCCCCGGCCTGTCACTGCAGCCGGAGATCCAGGACGACTGTCGTCAACGCGAAGACGATGGCCACGGTCACGGTGATGCGGTCCAGGTTGCGTTCCACGACCGTGGAGCCCTGTGCCGCCGCGCCCACGCTGCCACCGAACATGTCCGAGAGGCCGCCTCCCTTGCCGCTGTGCATCAGGATCAGGAAGATGAGTCCGAGCGCGGCCAGGAACTCAATGACGATGTAGATCCAGGTGACGGTGTCAACGGTTGCCAGCACAGCGGAGCCTCCAACTCGCGAACTCGCGGCCGAACCGGCGCGTTCGGCCTAGGAACGGTAGCAGGCGGCGGGGGCCCGAATGATGTCGGTGAAGGCCGCCGCCTCCAGGCTGGCACCCCCCACCAGCAGGCCGTCCACGTCCGGCTCGGCCATCAGGTCGGCCGCGTTCTCGGCGTTCACAGAACCCCCATATTGGAGACGGACCGCAGCCGCCGCCTCGTCCCCGCCCACCTTGGCCACCAGGGAGCGGATGAAGACACAGGCGTCCTCGGCGTCCACGGCGGTGGCGGCCTGGCCGGTGCCGATGGCCCAGATGGGCTCGTAGGCCAGCACCAGTCCGGCCACGACTTCCGCTGCCAGTCCCGACAGCGCGGCCAGCACCTGCTCCTCCAGCACGCTCTCGGTCTGGCTGTGCGCCCGCTGCTCCTCGGACTCGCCGACACAGAGCACCGGCGTCATGCCGTTGCGCAGTACGCCCCGCAGCGTGGAAGCCACGGTGGCGTCGTCCATGCCGAAGAGCGTGCGCCGTTCGGAGTGGCCCACAATGACGTAGGCGGTCCCGAGACGGGCCAAAAAGCGCGGGCTGACCTCGCCCGTGCGCGCTCCGGCGTCCTCGTCCGAGCAGTGCTGGGCGCCGAGCGCGACAGGGATGTGCTCCTTCTCCACCAGTGTCTGCACGGTGCGCAGGTCGGTGAAGGGCGGGTGCACCGACACGTCGACGCGCGCCACGTCGTCGGGCTTGAGGCGCAGACCGAGGTCGCGCACGGCGTGCAGCGCCTCAATGTGGTCGTGGTGCATCTTCCAGTTGCCGCTGATCAGCGGGCGACGGGAGCTGGCTGCTGCTGCGGCGCTCACCCGCGGGAACGGGGTGCATTCGGGGCGCCGCGCAGGGCGTCGATGCCGGGCAGGTGCCCCTCGCGCTCAATGAAGCTCAGCGAGGCGCCGCCCCCGGTGGAGAGGTAGCCGATCTGCTGGCAGAGGCCGAGGTCTTCGAGCGCGCTGGCGCTGTCGCCCCCGCCGACGACCGAGAAGCCGCCGGAGTGGGCCACCGCCTCGGCGACGATCCGGGTGCCCTCGGCGAAGCGGGGGTCCTCGAAGGCGCCGAGCGGCCCGTTCCACAGCACGGTGCCGGCGCCCAGGACGACCTTGGCGAAGGCGGCGGCCGAGTCGGGGCCGATGTCCAGGCCGGTCCAGCCGTCGGGCAGGTCGCCCTCTATGACCTTGACGCTCCCCCGCGGCCCGTGTCCGAGCGCCGGCGGCCCGAAGGTGCCGCCGGGTTCGAGGGCCTTGGTGTCGGTGGGCAGCAGGATGTCGACGCCCGAGTCGAGCAGGGCTCGGCAGTCCTCCAGGTGCGACTCGTCCAGCAGGGAGCTGCCCACGTCGTAGCCCTTGGCGGCCAGGAACGTGTAGGCCATGCCGCCGCCGACGACCAGCGTGTCCACCTTGGTGGCCAGGACCTTGAGCACCTCGAGCTTGTCGGCCACCTTGGCCCCGCCCACCACGGCCACGAAGGGGCGGGTGGGGCGGTCCAGGATGCCGCCCAGCACTTCGATCTCCTTGGCGAAGCGGATCCCCGCCGCGCTCGGCAGGAACTGCGGCGGGCCCACGATGGAGGCATGGGAGCGGTGGGCGGCCCCGAAGGCCTCGTCGACGTAGGCGTCGAACCCGGCAATCAAGCGTTGCACGAAAGCGGGGTCGTTGGCCTTCTCGCCGGGGTCGAAGCGGAGGTTCTCGGTCAGCTCCACACCGGGGCACAGCGACTGCAACCGCTCGCGCACCGGGTCCATCTCCCAGCGGGGGTCCGGAGAGCCGCCCGGGCGCCCCAGGTGCGAGGCGGCCACCACTTCGGCTCCCTCGTCGAGCAGCCAGCGCAGCGTCGGCAGCGCGGCCGTGATGCGGAAGTCGTCGGCCACGGTGGCCCGGCCCCGCACGCCGATGTGCAGCGGCACGTTGAAGTCGACCCGCACCAGGACGCGCTTGCCCTCCAACGGAGGAAGGTCCCCCAGGAGCGGGATGCCGCGGAGGGGGTCCATCAGGGTCAGGCCCCTACCAGGACGGTCAGGTCCACGAGCCGGTTGGAGTAGCCCCACTCGTTGTCGTACCAGCCGAAGGTCTTGACCAGCCCGAGGTCGTCGTTGATCGGCATGACCATGGTCAGCCCGGCGTCGAAGGTGCACGAGGCGGGTGAGCCCACAATGTCGCTCGAGACGATCGGGTCCTCGGTGTAGACGAGGTACTTCTCCAAGGGCGGCTTGGCGGCCGCGGTGGCGAAGGCGGCGTTGACCTCGTCGACCGTCGGGTTGCCCTTGACCACCGCGGTGAAGTCGGTGATGGAGCCGGCGGGCACCGGCACGCGGAGCGAGTAGCCGTCGAGGTGTCCCTTCATGGCGGCCAGCACCAGCCCTGTGGCCCGGGCCGCGCCGGTCGACGTCGGCACAATGTTGCTCGCCGCCGCCCGTGCCCGCCGCATGTCCTTGTGCTGCAGGTCCAACAGGTTCTGGTCGTTGGTGTAGGCGTGCACGGTCGTCATGAGCCCGCTCACAATGTCGAACTCGTCGTCGATCACCTTGACCATGGGGACGAAGCAGTTCGTCGTGCAGGACGCGTTGGAAATGACGACGTCCTTCTCGGGGTCGTAGTCCTGGTCGTTGACGCCCATCACCAAGGTGGCGTCGGCGTCGCTCGACGGGGCCGAGATGATGACCCGCTGCACCGATCCGCCCAGGTGCTGCGCCGCCTGCTCCCGGCTGGTGAAGATGCCGGTGGACTCAATGACGACGTCGGCCTCGAGCAGGTCCCAGGGCAGCTGCGCCGGGTCCCGCTCGGCTATGACCCGGATGGGCTTCTCCCCCACCAAGAGATCCGTCCCCTCGACCTGGACGGGCACCGACAGGCGGCCGTGCGTCGAGTCGTAGCGCAGCAGATGGGCCAGGGTGTCGGCCGAGGTCAGATCATTGACGCCCACCACTTCCACATCGGCACCCGAGGCCAGGATGGCGCGCAGATAGTTCCGCCCGATGCGCCCGAAGCCGTTGATCCCGACCCGCACCGTCACTTGGCCCGCACCTTCACCCCAACCTGCACCGTCATCTGGTTCCTTCCAATCCGAAACATCGGCGCCCGCTATGCCAGCAGACCCGACAGCGCCTGCGCCAGTTTGGCCGGGCTGTGGACCAGGGTGTTCTCTCCGGTCAGGGGGACCTCGTGCACCGGCGCCTCGGTCGTACCGATCCCCATACCCCGGATGCTGTCACAGAGCACCACGTCCACCTGCACATTGTGCCTGGCCAGGGCGGCCACATGGTCCGCCACGTCGTAGCCCTCCGTCTCGCAGACCTCCCCGCGCAGGTTGCACACGTACACGACCTGGGCTTTTGTGGAGGCCACCGCCTCGGCGATGCCTCCCACCGCCACGGCGGCCAACACGCTGGTGAACAGGGATCCGGGCCCGATCACCACCTGGTCCGCCGCAATGATCCGCTCCACCGCCAGCGGCGGTGGCTGGGCGTCCCCGGGCACCAGGGAGACCAGGTCGATGCCCGTGGTCCCCTTGACCGCCACCTGCCCGGCCACGGTGCCGTG
>DATCEZ010000182.1:0-6977 GCA_036509775.1 Acidimicrobiales bacterium | reverse complement strand
AGCATGCCGCGCGCACCGGCCAGATCCCGGGCCACGTCCATGATGTGCTGGCCGTGGGCATCGGCGATCGCCTTGCGCACCGAGGCCTCGGCGCCGGGTGCCCGCCCCGCCAGGACGGCCGAGACCATCCGCAGGCGCAGCACCCGCAAAATCTGGGCCTCGATCCACACGTCGACCAAGCGATCCCTCACGGATGCCCCGCCGCCACCACCACCGTCACCGGCACCGCCCACGCCGCCGGCGCCCCGGACCAGATCCACCAGATCCTCCGCCGTCGGGCCCATCCCCCACAGCGCCCCCTCCCCCGACAGGGACACACGCTCGTTGCCGAGGGTGACCTTGGCCAGTTCCCATCCGCCGTGCTCGGGCCCGACGATGTGATCAGCCGGGATCCGCACATCACTCAGGAACACCTCGTTGAAGGCGTGCTCGCCGGTCATGTCGATGAGCGGGCGGATGTCGATCCCCGGCGCGTCCATGGGACAGACGAAGTAGCTGATGCCCATGTGCTTGGTGGCCGCGGGATCGGTGCGGGCCAACAGGATCCCCCACTTGGCGATGTGCGCGTAGCTGGTCCAGACCTTCTGCCCGTTGACGACCCAATGGTCGCCGTCGCGCTCGGCCCGGGTCGTGAGCGCGGCGAGGTCCGAGCCGGCGCCGGGCTCGGAGAACAGCTGGCACCAGAAGTCCTCCCCACTGAGCAGGGGCCAGAGCCAGCGGTCCTTCTGTTCCTCTGTGCCGGCATACATGAGGGTTGGCCCCGCCCATCCGATGCCGATGGGGTTGATCGGGCGCCTGACGCCTTTCCGCCGCAGCTCCTCGTCGATCATGAGCTGGGTCAGCGGGTCGGCGTCGAGCCCGTAGGGCGCGGCCCAGTGCGGGGCCACGTAGCCGGCCTCGGCCAGTTGACGGCCGGTCGGGTGCGGGTGCTCATTGAGCCAGCCCCGCACCGCTGTGCGACGGGGGTCGTCGTCGTCGGGCAGGCCGAGGTCCACGCGCGGAGCGTAGGCTCAACGCCTCGCTTCATGCATGTCTGCGGGGGCGGGGGGACGGAGAAGGGCGACGCATGAGCAACTGGAACTACGCAGACGTCTGGGAAACGGTGGCGGACGTGCAGCCCGATTCGATCGCCGTCACCCAGGGTGAGCGCAACCTGACGTGGCGCGAGTTCGACCGCGGCGCCGACGGCATCGCCCAGTTCCTGCTCGACCTGGGCGCCGTGCAGCAGGACAAGGTGGCGATCTACCTCTACAACTCGCCCGAGTACCTGCAGACCACCTTCGGCACGGTCAAGGTCGGCCTCGTCCCGGTCAACACCAACTACCGCTACGGCGACGACGAGCTGAGCTACCTGTGGGAGAACGCCGACGCCATCGCCGTGGTGTTCCACGGGGCGTTCGTCGACCGCATCGAAGGCATCTTGGATCGTGTCCCCGGCGTCAAGGGGTGGCTCTGGGTCGACGACGGCTCGGGGCCCTGCCCAGACTGGGCGACGCCATACGAGGACGCGGCCAAGGCCGCCATTACGCGCGTGTCGGCGCCGTGGGGCCGCAGCGGTGACGATCTCTACATGCTCTACACGGGCGGCACGACCGGCATGCCCAAGGGCGTGATGTGGCGCCAGGACGATCTCTTCGCCCGGCTGATCGACAGCGCCGTGCGGCACTACCCCGTCGACGGCGGCATCGAAGCGGTACGCGCCGCGCTCGAGGCCAGCCCGGGCGGCGTGACGATCCTGCCCGCCTGCCCGCTGATGCACGGCACGGGCAACTTCCCCTCGAACACGGTGCTGGCCGAGGGCGGCCGGGTCTGCCTCATGGAGTCACGCAGGTACGACCCGGTGGAGTTGCTCGACACCATTGAGCGGGAGCAGGTGAACGCCGTTGTCTGGGTGGGCGATCCCTTCGCCCGCCCGCTGCTGACCGCGCTGGACGAGCGGCCGGGCGGGTGGAACCTGAGCTCGCTCCTCATGATCATTTCGTCGGGCGCCATGTGGAGCGAGCCGGTGAAGGAGGCCCTCCTGGCCCACCACCCGGGGATGCTCCTCGTCGACGCCTTCAGCTCGTCCGAAGCGCTCGGCATGGGCGTCTCGGTCTCGGCCAGCGGCGCCGCAGCCAAGACGGCGTCGTTCACCCTCGGACCCGACGTCAAGGTGCTCACCGACGACGGACGGCCGGTGCAGCCGGGCTCCGACGAGGTCGGCGTCCTGGCGCTCGGCGGGCGCAACCCGCTCGGGTATTACAAGGACGAGGAGAAGTCCGACCGCACCTTCAAGGTGATCGACGGCGTGCGCTACTCCATCCCTGGCGACTTCGCCCAGGTCGACGCCGACGGGACCATCCACCTGCTGGGCCGGGGGTCGGCCTCCATCAACTCGGGCGGCGAGAAGATCTTTCCCGAAGAGGTCGAGGAGGCGCTCAAGACACACCAGGCCGTGCAGGACGCCGTCGTGGTCGGCATCCCACACCCGACGTACGGCGAGCAGATTGTGGCTGTGGTCGAACTGGTCCCCTCGGCGTCCGAGCCGGCGGAGGCCGAGCTGATCGAGCACGTGAAGGAGCGACTCGCCTCCTACAAGGCGCCCCGGCGGGTGCGGGCCGTCACCACCATCGGGCGGGCGGCCAACGGCAAGGTCGACTACAAGCGCCACCGGACCGAGTCGATGGACGAGCTCGGGGTCGCCGCCGGCTGAGTCCCGAGTTCAGCCCGCCCTGAGCAAGACTGACCGGCATGTTCATTGCGCCGGTCGACGCCACCCGCGGCGAGGAGGAGTGGCGCCCTTTCCTCGAGTCCCATCCTTTCGGCCACCTCGTGGTGCCGGGCGGGCCGGACCGTGACCTGCCCGTCGTCGTGCCGACGCAGTTCGTGGTCGAGGGTCACACGGTGTGGCTGCACCTCGTGCGGGCCAATCCCGTGTTCGTCGCCCTGGCCGAGAACCCACGCGTGCTCTTGAGTGTGGCCGACGACTGGGCCTTTATCCCCTCGTCGTGGAAGGTGATCGGCGACGAGGACCCGGCCCTGGGGATCCCCACGACCTACTACGGCGCGGTGCAGCTGACCGGCACGGCGACCGTGCACGACGAGCGGACGGCACCGGGAAGCGTGGCCGCCATTCTCCGGCGCCAGCTGGCCACCCTGCAGCCCGGTGTCGAGGTGGCCGACCCGGGCGAGTCCCACGCCGCCCGGCTGCTGGGGATCCTCGGGATCTCCATTGCGGTGGAGCAGGTCTCGGCCAAGTTCAAGTACGGCGGCAACGTGGACGAATCCCACCGCCGGGCCGTGGTCGAACGCTTGGAGTCACGTGGTGCGCCCGGCGACGAGCCGGCGGCCGGGCACGTGCTGCGGCGGTTAGAGGACTGAGCCGGCTGCTACGAGGCGGCGGCCGAACGATGCCCCGGCTACGAGGCGGCGGCGGCCGCAGTCGCCAAGTTGGCCAGCGTCGCCTTCATCTCCCCTTCGGCGTGCTCGGCACTGTGGTCACCCATGACGCGGGCCAGCGTGGCGAACCATTTCTTGCGCTGATCCACCCACGACTCGGTGACGCGGCAGCCCGCGTCGGTCTCTTCGAATTCGTAGCGCCAGGAAGCAACAGCCAACGGGCCGGACGTCACCGCGAACTCGAAGACGACGCCAGGCTCGCAGGCGATCACCGTCACCATGGTGGACCAGCGTCGGAAGCCGTTCTTGTTGGTGCCTTCGAACACAGCACCGAGAGCCGGTCCGGTGGCGCCCTTGACCCACTTGCCCCCTGCGTTCTCGGGTGACCACTCCCCCATCCGGGGCAGGTCGGACACCAGGGCCCAGACCGTTTCGGCAGGCGCAGCGATGTCCAGTGAGGCGGCGGTGGGGTGAGCCATGGGCCAGACGATAGTTTCTCGTCATGGATCAGGCCCTCCCCGACGTCGCCCGCAAGCTCCGGGCACCGGTCCCGCCGACGTTCGACACCGTGGAGGAGGAGCGTCTGCACCGCAAGCAGAAGCTGGCCGGCGCGCTGCGGTTGTTCGGTCGCTTCGGCTTCTCCGAGGGCGTGGCCGGGCACATCACAGCACGCGACCCTGAGCTCACCGACCACTTCTGGGTGAACCCCTTCGCCATGAGCTTCCGCCACGTCCGGGTCTCCGACCTGATCCTCGTGAGCCACACCGGTGAGGTCGTCGAAGGCGACCGACCGGTGAACCCCGCGGCCTTCGCCATCCACTCCGCTGTGCACGCGGCGCGCCCCGACGTGATGGCCGCCGCGCACGCCCACTCGGTCTACGGCAAGGCCTGGTCCGCGCTCGGCCGCCCGCTCGACCCGATCACCCAAGACGCCTGCGTCTTCTACGAGGATCACACCGTGTGCGAGGAAGGCGGCGGTGCGATCGTGCTGGAGGAGGCCGCGGCCAAGGCGCTGGCGGCCGCGCTCGGCCCGCACAAGGCCACCATCCACCGCAACCACGGGCTCTTCACCGTCGGGCACACGGTCGACGAGGCGGCGTGGTGGTTCATCACCATGGAGCGCTCGTGCCAGGCCCAGCTGCTGGCCGAGGCGGCCGGGACGCCGGTCATCATCGACGACGAGGGGGCGCGCTACACGCGTGACTTCTCCGCCTCGCCTTACTCGGGCTGGCTGTCGTTCCAGCCGCTGTGGGACGAGATCTGCCGGAGCGATCCCGACCTGTTCGACTGAAACTGGGGTCGGGACCGGGCCGCCCCATGCAGGGCATCTCCCTCCGGTGTCCCCAGATGCCCCCCGATTGCCTGCAGAACAAGAACGTGTTCTAATCTCGGCCCGATGGAGTTCAACCTCGCCGACCTGTTCGAGGCGGCCGTCGATGCCTACCCCGAGCGGGAGTACCTCGTCGCCGATGGCAAACGGCGCACCTACGCCGAAATGGAGGCGCGGGCCAACCAGCTCGCCCACCACCTGGCCGCAGAGGGGATCGGGCCCGGCGACCACGTCGGGATCTACGCCTACAACTCGGTCGAGTGGGTCGAGACCGCGTGGGCCGTCTTCAAGCTGCGCGCCATCTGGATCAACATCAACTACCGCTACGTCAAGGACGAGCTGCGCTACCTGCTGACCAACGCCAACCTGCAGGCACTCGTGTACCAGCGCGAGTTCTCGCCGCTGGTGGCGTCGCTGCTGCCCGAGCTCCCGCAGCTGCGGCACGTGATCGTGATTGAGGACGGCACGGACGTCGAGCCCGCACCGGGCGCCGCCAACTACGAGGACGCCCTGGCGGGGCAATCGACCGAACGGGACTTCGGGCCGCGCTCGGGCGACGACATCTACATCCTCTACACGGGGGGCACCACCGGCATGCCCAAGGGCGTGGTGTGGCGGCACGAGGACGTCTTCTACGCGCTCGGCGGTGGCACCGATCCCGTCACGAACACGCGCGCCACCGATCCCGCCCACATGGTCGTCAAGGGCGCCAACGGCGGTCTGGTGCACCTGCCGGTGGCGCCCCTTATGCACGGCGCCACGCAGTGGTGTGTCATGGGTCAGAGTTTCGTCGGCGCCAAAATCGTCCTCATGGCCAAGTTCGACCCGCATGAGGTCTGGCGGCTGGTGGGCGACGAGAAGGTCAACTCCGTGATGATTACGGGCGACGCCATGGGCAAGCCGTTGATCGAGTCGCTGGACGACGAGGGCTTCGAGCACGACCTCTCGTCGCTGCTGGCCGTCGTCTCGTCAGCCGCGCTGTTCTCGGCCCCCGTCAAGGACCAGTTCTTCGAGCATCTGCCCAACCTCGTCATCACCGACGCCATCGGCTCGTCCGAAGGCGGTAACAACGGCATGACGGTCGTCACCGCCGGCAACACGGCCATGAAGAGCGGGCCGACCGTGCACCTTCTCGGGGAGACGGTGGTCTTCGACGAGGACCTCAACCCGGTCGAGCCCGGCTCGGGTGTCATCGGCAAAATCGCCCGCTCGGGCGACATCCCGCTCGGGTACTACAACGACCCGAAGAAGACCGCCGAGGTGTTCATTCAGGTGCGTGGCACCCGCTACGTCATGCCGGGCGACTACGCCACGGTGGAGGAGGACGGGTCGATCACCTTGCTCGGCCGGGGCTCCATCGTCATCAATTCGGGCGGCGAGAAGATCTTCCCCGAGGAGGTCGAGTCGGCCGTGCGCTCCCATCCCGACGTCATGGACGCCATTGTGTGCGGCGCGCCGGACGAGCGCTGGGGCCAGACGGTTGCGGCCATCATTCAGCCCCGGGTCGGTCACGAGGCGCCGTCGCTCGAGTCCATTCAGGAGCACTGCCGGGAGTCGATCGCCGGCTACAAGCTCCCCCGCCGCCTCTACGTCGTCGATGCCGTGGAGCGCTCGCCCTCGGGGAAGCCCGACTACACCTGGGCCGGCAACATCGTCAAGGCCGGGATGTCGGGCACCGAGCCTGGTGCGACGGTGCCGACCCCGTCCAAATCCTGAACAACATCATCGACAGGGAAATCAGCGCGCGTTACGGTGCGTCCATCACACGGGGCCCGGATACCCAACGCTCCACCCACCGATCGATCTCGACGCCGCTCGCTGCCGGGCGCGCCTTGCTCGTTGCCTGCGCGGGAATCGCACTGCTCCTGGGAGCGAGCGGCGTGGCCGCACCGCAGGCGACGGCCGCCGATGTGGCGCACGTCGACGCCACCTCGTCGTGGACCGTGTATCACGGCAATGCCCTGGGCTCGGGCGCGGACCCCTCTGGGGTTACCTTCAATCCGCCGAACCCGGCGTGGACGTCACCGGTCCTCGACGGCCAGGTCTACGGCGAGCCGCTCGAGGCCACCGGCCGCGTCTTCGTCGCGACGGAGAACGACACCGTGTACGCATTGGCCGCCGATACCGGGGCGGTGCTGTGGTCGACCCACGTCGGGACCCCGGTGCCGTCGGGTGACCTTCCCTGCGGGGATATCAGCCCGTCTGTCGGCATCTCCGGCACCCCGGTCGTGGACGCCGCTCGCGGGGAGATCTTCGTCGTGGCCGACGA
>DATCEZ010000181.1:0-10238 GCA_036509775.1 Acidimicrobiales bacterium | reverse complement strand
GAACCCGCCCCCCTTTTTTAAAACTATAAACAACGTTGTTGATAGTTTTGGAAGAGGCGGCCCGGTCTGCGCCGCACGGGATTGGTATGCCCGGGTGATGCGCCCGGCGAGGCCGGAGCGATCCGCCGATCAGTTCATCGGCCAACCGGATCGAGCTCGTCGCCGCAGACTGAGCCCGCCGGAAGCGCAGCTCACGAAGATGGAGGCGCCGGCAGGGACGGAGGCGGACCGTCCCTACCGGCGATGCCGGCGGCTGGAGGGGTTCCACGCCTTGGCGGGAGGGGGACTCCAAGCCACCGGGGGATGCTGCTGACAAAGTCTGCTCCTCGCACCTGGGCGGCAGGTTGGCGCACCATAAGAACGGGCGAAGAAAGGTGTCTCAGAGGTCGGTGGAGCGCCCTGGTGCGGCGCCCACCTCCGGCGTCTTCCCTGTGGGTGGGAGTACCCCGGCCGCCCCATCGGCTTCGGCCACCCCCGCCGGCCCGGCCACCTCGGCCACCCCCGCCCCAGCCACCGTCGGCAGGCGCATCGTCATGCGGGCCCCGCCCCGGGGGTCGTTCTCCGCCACAATCGTCCCCCCTTCGGCCTTGACGACCTGCGCCACAATGGCCAGGCCCAGACCCGAGCCCGGCAGGCCGCGGGCCGCCGGCGAGCGGTAGAAACGGTCGAAGATGTGGGGCAGGTCACCTTCGGCAATCCCGGGCCCGTGGTCACGCACGACGACCGTGCCGTCGTGGCACTCGACCGCAACGGCCTTGCCGGCCGGGCTCCACTTGCGCGCGTTGTCGAGCAGGTTGCCGACCGCCCGTCGCAGTCCGTCGTCGCTACCCACGACCCAGCAGGGCGACGCCTCGAGCTCGAAGTGGATGTCCTCGGGCCGCCCGTGCGTGTTCTGCACGGCCACCTCGTCGCGCACCAGCAGGTCGAGCCGCAGCGGCTCCCGGGACGCCGGGCCGCGGTCACCCCGGGCCAGCTCGGCCAGGTCCCCGACGATGTCGGTCAGCTCCTGCAGCTGCACCAGGACGTCGTCGACCAGGACGGAGCGGTCCTCGGCGCTCAGCTCCTCGACCCGGCGGATCACCTCGAGATTGGTGCGCAGGCTGGTGAGCGGCGTGCGCAGCTCGTGCGAGGCGTCGAGCACCAGCTGGCTCTGGGCGCGCCGGGACGACTCGAGCGCCTCGAGGAGGCGGTTGAAGGTGCGTCGGAGGCGGCCGAGCTCGTCGGGACGGCCCGGCGAGAGCCGGCGCGTGACGTCGGTCGTCTCGGCCAGGTCCTCGACCGTGTCCGTCAACGAGTTGAGCGGGACGAGCGCGGTCCGGGCCACCAGCCAACCCAGGGCGATCGCCAGCACCACGCCAGCGAAGGCCACCGCGCCCAGCAGCAACGCCAGCTTCTTCAATTCCGAATTGACGTTGAGGAGCGTGGCGATCTGCAGCGCGCCGCCGTCCTGCAGAATGCCGTCCTGCACGCTCGTGCCCGGCGGCAGGTGCTCGACGTACTCGCGCATCTCGTTGCCGTCGACGGTGACCGTCGTGAAGAACGACGGTGCCAGGTTGACGGCGACCAGCCGCACCTGCCCGGTCACCGGGAGGCCGCCCCCCGAGACGACGCCGCCCGTGCTGTCGATCACCTGGCCGAGGGTGGCGGTGGTGGAACCGATCTCCTGGCCTTCCAGGAGCTTCGCCGCCGCCGTCTGGAGCGAGCTGTCGGACGCGTTCAGCAGCGTGTGACGGGCCACCAGGAAGGAGCCCAGTGAAGCAGCGAGCACCGCGACCACGACGGCGACGGTCGTCGCCAGGACGAGGCGGGTGCGGAAGGTCACGTGTCCCGCAGGACGTAGCCGACGCCGCGCACCGTCTGGATGCAGCGCGGCTCGCCACCCTCGCCGAGCTTGCGGCGGAGATACCCGACGTAGACCGCCAGGGAGTTGGTCCCTGAGTCGAAGTCGAAGCCCCATACCCGGTTCAGCAGCACCTCTCGGGTGAGGACCTGGCGGGGATGGCGCAGGAACATCTCAAGGAGGTCGAACTCAATGCGCGTGAGGGTGAAGCTCCGTTCACCGCGCTGACCTTCGCGCGTGGAGAGGTCCAGCATCAGGTCACCCACCCGCAGCAGACCGCCCTCGCCCTCGAAGCGGCGGCGCAGCAGGGCGCGCAGGCGGGCCAGCAGCTCGGCCAGCGCGTAGGGCTTGACCAGGTAGTCGTCGGCACCGGCATCGAGCCCCTGCACGCGGTCGTCCACGGCGTCGCGCGCCGTCAGCATCAGGACGGGCGTGTCGTCGCCGGCGCTGCGCATGCGCCGGCACACCGTCAGCCCGTCGATGTCGGGCAGGCCCAGGTCGAGGATGAGCGCGTCGGGGGGAGCCTGGGCCAGGGCCTCGAGCGCCTCCCCACCGGAGGGAACGCCCACCACGTCATAGCCCTCGAGGCGGAGAGCACGGTCGATCGACCGGCGGACCGCGGGGTCGTCGTCCACCACCAGGATGCGCACGACTACAGAACCTACCGCCGTGCCTCGGCCGGGCACGGCCTTGTCGCGTGTCTAACCTGAGGGCGGCGCCCGCCACGGTCCGGGGTAGTTCAATCGGCAGAACGTCGGCCTTTGGAGCCGGATGTTGGAGGTTCGAGCCCTCCCCCCGGAGCCCCACTTCCGCAGGACCGAGTCCCGGGAAGACGGTGTCCCGGGAAGACGGTGTCCCGGGAAGACGGTGTCCCCGAAGAGCGGGTTCAGTGGCCGGTGGCCCTGTCCTTCTCCGCCAACTGGGCCAGGTAGTCGTTGTAGGCCGCCATCTCGGCGTCCTCCTTCAGTTCCTCGGGCGTCTCCGGTGCCGGGGCTGCGGCCGGGGCCGCGGCGTCCTGGCCGCGGGGATCGGCTGCAGCGGTGCCGCCCGGCGACCCGTCCGGAGCGGCCTCGTGCACGAAGCGCCACCACATGTAGATGGCGTAGGCGGCGAAGAGCGGCCACTCGAACACGTAGGCCCAACTGAGGCTGTTGCCGCCCAGCGCCCGGCTGATCTGCCACAGGCAGAGCGCCAGGAACGCCGGCACCACAATGAGGATGACGACGTGGAGCTTGATGGCGCGGGTCGAGAACCAGACCTTCTTGTCCATCAGACGTCAGCGAAGAGGAAGTCGTTGATGATGCCGGTGAGCTCCAAGGGCCGGTCGCCCTGCACGCTGTGGCCCGCCCCTTCCACGCCGATGACGGTCGCAGTGGGCTGGCGCCGCAGGAGCTCGGCCACGTCCTCGTCGTCGACCACGGACCAGGCCAGGCCGCGCACGAGCAGCAAGGGGACGGTGAGCCCCGAGACGGCCTCCCACAGGTCGCCGAACTCCGGGTGCGCGGCGGGGCCGGACGGCTCGGTGTGGAAGCGGGCGTAGCGCCAGACCCAGCTGCCGTCCTCACGCTGGACGGCGTTGTGCAGAATGCCCCGGCGCAGCGAGGACTCTGACCGGCCCGGGTTGTGCTCAATGGTGCGGGCCAGCAGCTCGTCGAAGCTGTCGAAGCTGGATGGCCCGTTGACGAAGTTGGTGATCGGCGCCGCCTTCTCGGCGTTCACACCCGGCGTGACGTCGACCAGGACCAGGGCGCGCACGAGGTCGGGCGCGTGGGCGGCCAGCGCCAGGGACGACACGCCCCCGAGTGACATGCCCACGACGCCTCGGGCCTCGGGAGCGAGCTCGGCGATCACCGTCGCCAGGTCGCGCCCGTTGCTGACGGCCGAAATGGATCCATGGAGCCCGCCGTCGGAGTGGCCGTGACCGGGGAGGTCGACCGCCAGCAGCGGCCGGCCCAGCGCCAGGGCCACCGTGTCCCAGGTGTGGGCGTTCTGCGCCCCGCCGTGCACCAGCACGACCTCGGGAGGGCCGCTGCCCCACAGCAGGCTCGAGACGGCCCGGCCGGGTGAGACCTCCACCTCGACCCGGCGCACCGTGGGCGGCCCGTCGTAGGGCAGGCCGTACTCGGCTGCGTTCTCGTGGAACAGCCCGAACTCGTCGTAAGGCACCAATTCCGGCACGCCCACGAGTGTCCCATACGCCCGCTGAGCATTTCGGCGGGCTAAGAATGCGCGATGCCCGAGCGCCGTCTCTCCGCCGTCGTCCTGGCCGCCGGGGAGGGGACCCGGATGCGGTCCGAGCGCCCCAAGCCTCTGCACCTCCTGTGTGGGCGTCCCATGGTTCTGCACGTGCTCGATGCCATGGCCGAGGTCGACGTGCGCCGGGTCGTCGTCGTGGTGGGGCACCGGGCCGAATGGGTCACCAAGACCCTGGTGCAGCACGCGCCGCCCACCATGGAGATCGAGTTCGTGGAGCAGCTGACCAGGACCGGGACCGGCGATGCGCTGGCCGTGGGGCTCACCGGGCTGCCCGACGACGATGACGACGAGACCGAGGACGTCGTGGTCCTCCCCGGCGACACGCCGCTCCTGCGCCCCCAGACGCTGGCCGCGCTGGTGCGGGCCCACCGGGCCGAGGACGCCGGCGCCACCCTCCTGACGGCCGTGGTCGAGAACCCGCTCGGGTACGGCCGGGTCGTGCACGGCAAGGACGGGAACGTCATCCGGGTGGTGGAGGAGGCTGACGCCACCGAGGACGAGAAGGCCATCGACGAGGTCAACACCTCCATCTACTGCTTCCGGCGCAGCGTTCTGGCGCCGACGCTGCGCCGCCTCAGCCCGGCTAACGCCCAGGGGGAGTACTACCTGACCGACGCCATCGGGGTGCTGAGCAGCGCCGGCTACAGCGTGCGCTCCCTGGTGCTGCCCGACTCCATGGAGGCGGCAGGGGTCAACGACCGGGCCCAGCTGGCCGTGGCCGAGGCCGAGCTGCGTGACCGTATCAACGAGCGCTGGATGCGACGGGGCGTCACCATGTGGGACCCCGAGCGCACCTACGTCGACGCCGAGGTCCACCTGGAGGCGGACGTCTCGTTGCTGCCGGGCGTCATCCTGCGCGGCAACTGCGTCGTCGGCGCCGGGGCTGAGATCGGGCCCAACAGCATTTTGACCGACACCAGCGTCGGCGACGGGGCGGTGGTGGCGGAGAGCGCCTGCACCCTGGCCACCATCGGGGCCGGGGCCCGCATCGGCGCCTACAGCGTGCTGGAGCCCGGGTCTGAGGTGGCGGACGGTGTGGAGCTGGCGCCCCATTCGGTGGTGGCGGGGCCCGAGGGCTGACCCGCGGGTTGAACGGGCCGAACGGCCCGGCGACGCGGGCCGCGGTGGCGCAGTAGCGTTGTTGGCGTGGAGTTGATCCCCCGGCGTCGCCTTGAGATGTTCTCTGGACGGTCGCACCCGACCCTGGCCCGTGACATCGCGGCGCACCTCGGGGTCGAGTTGGGCGAGGCCAACCTGCGCGAGTTCGCCAACGGCGAGATCTACTGCAAGTACGACATCTCCATCCGTGGTTGTGACGTCTTCATCGTGCAGACGCACGCCAGCCCGGTGAACGACTCGCTCATGGAGCACCTCATCATGATCGACGCCGCCAAGCGCGCCTCGGCCAAGCGCATCACGGCGGTCTGCCCCTACTACGGCTACTCACGCCAGGACCGGAAGTCCACCGGGCGCGAGCCCATCACGGCCAAGCTCGTGGCCGACATGCTCTCGGCGGCCGGAGCCGACCGGGTCATCAGCGTCGACCTGCACTCCGGGCAGATCCAGGGCTTCTTCGACACGCCCTTCGACCACCTGGTGGCAACGCCGGTGCTCGAGTCCTACATGCGCGACAACTTCGGCGGCGACGTGGTCGTGGTAGCGCCGGACGCCGGGCGGGTGAAGGTGGCGGAGCGCTACAGCCAGCATCTCGGCTTCGACCTGGCCCTGATCCACAAGACGCGGCCGCGCGGCACCTACAACGAGGTCAAGGCCCGCCACGTGGTCGGTGACGTCGAGGGCCGCCACTGCGTCCTGATCGACGACATGATCGACACCGCCGGCACCATCTGCGCCGCCGCCGAGCTGCTGAACGACGCCGGTGCCTCGGAGATCTCGGTGATGGCCACCCACGCCATCCTCTCGGACCCCGCCGTGGACCGACTGAAAGCGGCGCCCATCTCCCGGGTCGTGGTGACCGACACGCTGCCGGTGGCCGAGGACCGGATCTTCGACAAGCTCGAGGTCCTGTCGGTGGCCAAGATCATCGCCGACGCCATCGACGCCGTCTTCGAGGACACCTCGGTGTCCGAGCTCTTCGGTGGGGACAACCTGGTCTAGGAGGGGCGGCGTGGGTCGTTCTCTCGGGTGTCGGTCTCGAGCGGGGCGATCGGGTCGGCCCGGATCCGGCCGGTGGCCTCGAGGTAGGGATAGCTCTTGAGTCCGGCCTTGCTCCAGCGGTACTCGAACGAGGTCTTGAGCACACCCATGCCGTAGCGCACGCTCCGACGGAAGTTGATAGAGGAAGCGTCGGCGTGGTAACTAGTCGGGCAGGACACCTCGCCGATGCGCGCGCCCGCCGCGAGCGCCTGCACGATGATCTGGTTGTCGAAGACGAAGTCATCTGAGTTGTAATCGAGGTTGAGAGCGGTCAGCACCTCCCGGCTGAAGGCACGCAGTCCGGTGTGATATTCCGAGAGCTTGTACTGCACGAGGATGTTCTCGATGAGTGTCAGCGCCCGATTTGCCACGTACTTGTACACCGGCATGCCATTGCGCATGGCGTTCTGAGAGAGGATGCGCGATCCGAGGGCGACGTCGTACTCGCCGTAGGCGATCAGGCCAGCCAGCGGCACGACCATCCGCGGTGAGTATTGGTAGTCGGGGTGCAACATCACAACGACATCGGCGCCACGGCTGAGCGCGGCGGCGTAACAGGTCTTCTGATTTCCTCCGTAGCCTCGGTTGTGATCGTGCACGATTGGTTCGAGGCCGAGAGTCTTGGCGACGGACACCGTGTTGTCGGTGCTGGCGTCGTCGACGATGAGTATGTCGTCGATCACCGTCCGATCGATCCCCTCCAGTGTCCGGCCCAGCGTGACGGCGGCGTTATAGGCGGGCAGGACGACTGCGACCCGCTTGTGGTTCAGCATGGAATGCGCGCCAACCCGGCGCCGCTACGTGGCGTCACGGGCGGCGTCACGCTCACAGGGGACCAATCGGTCCCTTCGGGAACCTCCGGACCTCTGGTAGTCGCCGCAAGGACCCCTGGGGTCGCGGATGCCCGGGTCCACATAGTGGAGAGGGTAGCGAGAAGACAGGCCCGGGGCAGACTCGATCGCCCTGGTGTCCGCCGGGCCGAACGTCCCGGCGAAGGGCCAGGCGGTTGGGACGGAGAGATGGGAGCGGCTACGCTAGGAGGCCGTTCGCCGGAGGCTCTGCGCCGTCCGCGACCACCGTTCTCGCCACCTAGGAGATTCGTCATGGCCGAAGTCGTACTCGCCGCTGAAATCGGGCGCCCCACGGGCTCGCGTGCCGTGCGCCGCCTGCGGCGTGAAGGCAAGATCCCCGCCGTCGTCTACGGCCACGGGACCGACCCGCTGCCGGTGGCAATTGTGGCGCGGGACCTGCGTGTCGCCCTGAACAGCGAGGCCGGCGCCAACCAGCTGCTCTCGCTCGACACGGGGTCGGGCACGTACCTCGCCCTGGCCCGCGAGATGCAGCGTCACCCCGTCGCCCAGACGGTGACCCACATCGACTTCATCATCGTTCGTCGCGACGAGGTCATCAGCGCCGACGTACCGATCGTCCTGGTGGGCGAGGCGCTCGAGGTGCACCACGGCGACGGCCTGGTCGACCAGCAGATGTTCACGCTGGCCATCAACGCACTGCCGACCGCCATTCCCTCGGCCATTGAGGCCGACATCAGCGAGCTCATCATTGGCGGACAGGTGCGGGTCTCGGACCTGGTGCTGCCCGACGGGGTCACGACGGACATCGACCCCGAGAGCGCGGTCGCCATCGGGCAGCCGCCACGGGTCGTCACCGACGAAGAGGCGGGCGAGGGCGAAGGCGAAGAAGGTGCCGAGGGGGCTGCCGGTGCCGAGTCGTCCGGGGACGCGTCGGCCGAGGCGGGCAGCGAAGAGAGCTAGGCCCTGCGCCGCCCCTTTGCCCGGTCGGAGCACCGGGGAACACCGGCGGACCTGCTCGTCGTCGGGCTCGGCAACCCCGGAGCCGAATTTGCCGGGAGCCTGCACAACGCCGGGTCCGACACAGTGGAGCTGCTGGCCCAGCGCCACGGGGCCTCCCTGCGGGCCGAGAAGGGCGTCCAGGCTCGCATGGCGGTCGTGACCATGGCTGGGCGGCGGGTGGCGCTGGCCGTGCCGACCACGTATATGAACGACTCGGGGGTGGCCGTGCGCCAGCTGGCCACGCGGTTCGGGATCGACGAGCCGGGCTCCGTCGTGATCGTGCACGACGAGCTCGATCTCCCGCCGGGCACCGTCCGCCTGAAGGAGGGGGGCGGCCTGGCCGGACACAACGGGCTGCGCTCGGTGCAGTCGCACCTGCACTCGTCCGACTTCTTGCGTGTGCGCATCGGGGTGGGCAAGCCGCCCAGCGCGGCCCAGGGCGCGTCGCACGTGCTCAAGCGGCCCCCCAAGGCGGTGCGCGAGCTCCTGGGGGCGTCGGTGCAGATGGCGGCGGACGCCGTCGAGCGCATTGTGGCGGACGGGATGGACGCCGCCATGCTGTGGTGCCATTCGCTGCCGACCTGACCGATGAGCGCCGTTCCTCCCGACACAAGCAGCAACACCGGCACTGGCCGCAAGAGCGATCCGTTGGCTGACGCTCCGGCGGTGGCCTCGAGCGCCGGCAGCCTGGCCGCCATCCCACGTCTGCTGCGCAGTGAGCCTGCTCTCGGCGTGCTCATCGGCGCGGCCGACGGCACCGTCGCCGTCCCCGAGGCGGCCCAGTCGGTGGTCGCCGCGGCGTTGGCTGCGTTCACCGAGCGCACCCCGTTGCTGGTGGTGACCGCCACCGGTCTTGACGCCGAGCGGTTGGGTGACGATCTGGCCTGCCTCCTCGCGTCCGAGGACGACGAGATCGCCGAACCCGACGCCGGACCGGTCGTGGGCGCGTTGGCGGGCCCGGTCACGGTGCTGCCGGCATGGGAGACGTTGCCCTTCGAACGGGTGAGCCCCGAGACCGAGACGATGGGTCGCCGCTTGGCGGTGCTCCACGCACTGACCGGGACGCCTGACCCCGACCTCCCGCCTCCGCCCCGGGTGATCGTCGCACCGGTCCGAGCCCTCCTGCAACGGTTGGGCCCCTTGGACGACACGGCACCCGTGGTCATACGCCCGGGCCAACGGGTCGACGTCGCTGAGCTGCTCCCCCAGCTGGTGGCCATGGGCTACCGGCGTGAGCACCAGGTGGAGCATCGGGGGGAGTTCGCGGTGCGGGGTGGCATCGTCGACGTCTTCCCGTCCACGGCGGACGTGCCCGTCCGCATCGACCTCTGGGGTGACGAGGTGGACCGGCTGACCGCGTTCTCGGTCAGCGATCAGCGTTCGTCCCACGACCTGCGCGCCGTCGCGCTCTACGGCTGCCGTGAACTGGTCGTCACCCCCGCCCTGCGCGACGCCGCTCGCGACCTGGTGACGCGGCGCCCCTGGGGCGCCGGAGTGTGGGAGAACCTGGCCGAGGGCGTGCAGTTCGACGGCATGGAGTCCTGGCTTCCCTTCCTCGACGACGCTGCACACGTGCTGCCCGACCTCCTCGGGGCCGGGAGCCAGGTCGTCCTGGTGGAACCACGCCGCATCCGTGACCGCGGCGTGCAGCTGCTCGACGAGGAAGCCGCCCTGGCCGAGACACTGGCGGCGACCTGGGGGGCGCAGGAGGCCGAGGAGGAGAGCTTCCCGCGCCTGCACGTGCCGTTCGAACGGCTCCTCAGCGAGACCGCGGCCGGCGTGACCGCACTGCCGCCCGTGCCAGAGGGCCCCGACACGGCTGCGCTCACCGTGCGCCGCTTCGACCCGGTGGCGGGAGACCCCGCCCGGCTGGCGGCCGGCGTGACGGGATTGGTGGGCCAGGGGTACGTGGTCACGCTGTGCGCAGCGACGCCGGCGGGGGCGGGGCGGCTGTCAGCGGCCCTGGCGGCCGAGGGCGTGCACGCACCGGTCGTGGCGGCGGCGCCCGGCACGGCGGGAGCCTGCGTGGTGGCGGCGCCGATCACCAGCGGGTTCATCCTGCCCGAGGTCAAGGTTGCCGTGCTGTCCGAGACCGACGTCACAGGGCGACGGGTACCGCACCGCCGGGCGCGTCCGCGGGCGCGGGCCGCCGACGGCTTCTTCGACGACCTCGA
>DATCEZ010000180.1:0-10088 GCA_036509775.1 Acidimicrobiales bacterium | reverse complement strand
TGAGATCGCCGATGTCCGCGGCGCTCCACGAGTCAGCGCCGGTGACTTCACTGCCGGAGATCGTCTTCACGCGGGGCGCGTGTCGTCGGTGGACACGGTTGCGAGCGCTTCCCGCTCAGGACGCGTCGAGCCGCGCGACTTGCTCGGGCGTCAGAGTGATGTCGGCCGCCGCGGCAGAAGCAATGGCCGTCTCGGGTCGGCTGCTGCCCGGAATCGGGATCACCCGTGAGCCCTTGGCCAGCATCCAGGCCAGCGTGACCTGCTGTGGGCTGGCCCCCACCTCAGTGGCCACCTCGGCGAAGGCCGGGAAGGTCTCCTGAATACGGTCGGAGCGGCCGATGCCACCCATGGGGCTCCAAGGGATGAAGACGATGCCCAGCTTCTCGCAGTGCTCGAGCTCATTCTCCGATGAGCGGAAACGAGGGGAGAACTCGTTCTGCACGCTGACCAGACGGCCGCTCAACACGCTCTGGGCCTCGTCGATCTGGTCCACCGTCGCGTTGGAGACGCCCGCCATCAGGATCTTGCCCTCGTCGAGCAGGTCGGCCAGCGCGCCGACTGACTCGGCCCATGGGACGGACGGATCGGGGCGGTGGTACTGGTAGAGGCCGATGGCGTCCACGCCGAGAGCCTTCAGTGATGCCTCGCAGGCTTCTTTCACGTAGGCCGGGTCCCCGTGCACGGTCCAGCTGCCATCGCCCGGCCGGCGGTGCCCGCCCTTGGTGGCGACCAGGACATCGTCGGTCGGGCCGCCATAAGCCGCCAGGGCTTCGGCCACGAGTTCCTCGCCGTGACCGTGCTCCTGCACACCGAGCGAATAGGCGTCCGCGGTGTCGATGATGGTGACGCCGGCGTCGAGCGAGGCGTGAATGGTGGCGATCGCCTGGCGGCGGTCCGGCCGCCCCTCAATGGACAATGGCATTTCGCCCAGTCCGATGGCGCTGACGGTTCTGTTGCCGATGGGACGTTGCTGCATGAGGCCCTCCTCGTCTGGTGCGGCGGGACGCTCGCATGGATCACCGCTGCCGCTCCCGTTTACTACCCGACCACGTGGAACGCAATCCGGTAGAGCAGGGTCTCGTCGGTAATGGGCCCCGCATGGGCGGCGCGCGCGCAACGACTCTCGGTCACGCTCGCCGGCCCGCCGCACGTCGGTGCCCGAAATGCGGGAGAACGGGAGCAGCTCCATGGTGTCCACCTCAATGGTGGCCGGGCCGACGGCGTAACGCCCTCCCACCTTCGCCTGGGGACGGCGCCACAGCCGGAAGGTCACGGTGATGTCGCCGGCGGCCACGTCGCGCCGGAGCTCCTTGCTGAACTGCATGGCCGAAATTCTATGACGCAGGAAAGTGGCGCGGCTCCGCTCAGCGCGTGAGGCGCCACCACAGTCCGGGTCCCGTGAGCGGGGCGGTCGTGTGCAGCTCTGCGTGCGTCGAACCCTGCCCGACTCCTGCCCGCAGCGTCCCGACGGTGGCGCCGGTCGCTACCGGACCGCTCACCGGAACAGGTCGCACCGCGAGGGTGGCGACCAGTCCGGGCCATCCGATCACATCGATCGGCTCGGCCACCGTCACCGGAGCGGTCGAACCCCAGGCGCCGGCAAGGTCGGTCACGTGCTGACCCGGAGCGAACAGCGTGAAACTGTGCACCGCGCCGAAGACGCTCTTGACCAATGCGTCACCCGCGTCGACGGCGGCGGTGTTGGGCCCGAGCGCCCCACCCGGTTGGCTGAGGACGGCGCCGACGACCGTCACGCTCTTCCCGTCGATGCTCTGTTGGGCCGCGAAGAGGTAGCAGCCCCGTGCGCTCGCGTCGGAGCCCGACTTGATGCCGATGATCCCGTCCTGCCCGAGGTCGAAGTTGAGGTTGAAGACGACGTTGGTCATCGGCAGGCTTGTCTGCCCGAGTGAGACGATTTGGCGGACCACCGGGATCGTCAGCGATGCCTGGCCCAGGCGCACCATGTCCTCCGCCGTGCTCGTCGTGGCCGGGTCCACGCCGGTCGGATCGGTGATGTGGGTGGATGTGAGGCCGAGCGTGCTCGATGCAGCATTCATCTTGGCCACGAAGGCGGTGACGCTGCCGGCGTCCCAGTCCGCCAGCACGGTCGCCATGTCGGCTCCGGAGTCGATGAGGAGTCCCTCCAGGACCTGGAGCTCTGTCAGCGTCTCTCCCGCCGCAATGGGGACCTCGGACTCCTGGCTGGCCAACCCGGACTGGTAGGCGGTCAGTGCGTCCGCCGTGACCGGTATTGCCGGCCCGTCGTCGCCCGGAGCCAGGTGGTGGTCGGACAAGGCGACGTAGGCCGCCAGCACCTCGGACAGGCCGGCGACCGGCACGGGCTGGGTGCCCCGGACCTGCCCCACCGTCCCCACGCCCAGGACGGTCGCCGCCGCCTCCCCCGTGCTCGGCCAGGCGAAGGTCGGGGCCGTGCCCGGCAGGGGAACGGCCCCGACCACCAAGGTGGCCTGGGGGAGCGGCCGGACCCACTGGACGATGGCGCCGGCGCAAAGGGCCCCGATGACGAGCGCACTCCCCCAGGCTGCGACCCGACGCCGCCGCCTGGATGCGCGGAGGCGGGCGGTGATGGCCAGCTCCTCCCCACTCGGAGGAGGGAGCTGCCGCCCGATTTCGGCGAGCCGCTCCTCGTTCTCCCGCGGCAGCACGCGCTTGCGGGCGTGGGCAGGACCTTTGCGCCTCCCGTTGTCGCTGCTGTCCATGGCCTCAACGCTAAGTCCCGGGCGCCCTCGCGTCTCGCCGGGGCCTTGACCGGTGGTCAGGAGGGTGGGGCGGCGACCGGGAGAACATCGTCGAACGCCGGTCGAGGTCTCCTGCGGCATGCGAGTGGGGCTAGCTGGAATCGAACCAGCGACCTCAGCATTATCAGTGCTGCGCTCTAACCGACTGAGCTATAGCCCCCGGACGTCCTGGTTGGAGGACGTTTGAGGCTACACCAACCTCCCAGCGTCCCCGCCACGTCAGGCCTGCAGGTTCACCCGTTGGAAAGCGTCGTCGCCACCAGCTGTGCGAGCGCGTCGGCCCCCGTCCCGTCGATGGCGAGGTGGGTGCCGTCGGCGCCGAACCACCCGGGATTCTGGGCGGCCAACGTCGCCCAGTCGGCCACCACGGTGTTGGGGTACCGGGTGGCGCCGCTGGCGAGGACGGCGTTGTTGGGGTCCTGCCAAGGTCGGTCCACGTGCACGTTCACGAAGACGACTCGAGAGGCGCCGCTGAGGATCGTCATCATGTTGTCGAAGTCCGCGTCCGTGATGGGCCCATTGGTGCCCAACCCGACGATCACATCCCCACCCAGCTGGCCGTCGGCCTTGAAGGTCTGCAGGATCTGTTCTCCGTCGGACCACTGGCGGCTCACCGCGGCATCCACGTTGATGCCGGGGATCGTCGTCTTCAGCGGGTCCTGGTAGTCGAGCATCACTGAGTCACCGACGGCGGTGACCTGGCCGGCGTTGAAGCCCGGTCCGGCCGGCCGCGTCGTCGTCGTGGTCGTCGGCGGGATGGTGGTCGTCGTTGTGGTTGTCGCCTCGGGGCGCGAAGCGGCCGAAAGGTGTCGCGGGTGAGTCGATGTCGCCGACGTCTCGAAAACCAGAAACACCGCCCCGGCTGCCACGAGCGCCAGGGCGACCAGGGCCACAGCGGTGACCTTGCCGGACGGTCGCCGTTTCTGGGTTCTCGCGTGGCGGGCCATGGCGCACAGTTTCGCGGTTCCGGGAGGCCATCAGCCCTGCACCCCCGGTTAGCGGGGTAGGACCGCGTCCTCCGGCCAGAGACGCACGCCGATCGACTGGCTCGCCGTCGCCAGAAGCTCCCCGTCCTCGGACCACAGGAAGGCGATGCCCTGGCCGTACCCGCCCACCAGGGCATGCATGCGGATATCGCAGAGCACCCATTCGGTCGGCTTGAGCTGAACCATGCGGAGTGTGTTGTCCAGGCTCCGCCCCATGGCCCGGCGCCCGATGGGCTGGGAGACGGCTCCCGAGACGTAATCCCCGAAGATCGCCAGCGTGGCCGCGGAAGGGGTGAGGTGGCCGGGTACCCGCGCCCACAGCGCGGAATCGGGGCTCCCGGGCGAGCCGTCCATCTCCTCGAAGGCTCGCCCTCGGGCCGAGCGGACCTCGACGCTGTCCATGATGGTGTTGCGGAAGAACTCCGGTAAGTAGCGCGGTGGGCACTGGTCGGGTGGCGGCACATCCGGCGGCACCACCCACACGCCGCCGACCTCCAGCTCGTCTTTGCCGAGTGCCCCGTTGACCGTGAGGATCTCACGGCCGTCGACGCTTCCAACGGCCCGTCCCTGCGTCACGTGCCCGCCCACGGCGGCCAGCGTGATATCCCAGTCCAGTTCTTGGTCGGTGAGGGCATACGACAGGTAATGAGCGGTGGCCCAGACCGTGGGTCGTCCCGATGCCTCCTCCAGCGCGACGAGCGCGGCGCCGAGCGCGCACCCACCGAAGAGGAAGTTCCCCGGCGTCGTGAGCTGCGGAGTCACGTGCATGCGCCAATGCAGGTCGTCGCCGACAGGCTGCATCCCGAGAAAGGTACGTGCGTCCACGGGGCCGCACCCTACCGGCGTGCGCCGCCCCGGCGGGAACCAGAGGGGCCGCTGATGCTGGCCTTTATTGCGTTCGGGGCACTGGGTGTGGTCTCGTCCCGTGTGCCCAAGCTGCCGCTGCTGGCGCTGCGCCTCGGCACCGCCGTCTTGATCGCGGTGATGGCCTGGGTGACCTGGTATCTGCCGCAGGTCACGCTCCAGCAGGGCGTCGCCGGCTTCGGCCCCGTGTGCGTGGCCTACGTCATCGTGTCGCACGAATTCCTCAAGCGCACGAGATTGCCGGTGACAGCGGAGGCCTGACGGGCGCCGTTACGGCATCGGCGTCCTCGTCCACCCGGCCTACGATGGTGGCCCGACGAGCGGGCGGCCCGACAGGCCTGTCTCGGACATCGGGGGTGTAGCTCAGCTGGAAGAGCGGCGGCTTTGCAAGCCGTAGGCCGAGGGTTCGAGTCCCTTCACCTCCACGTTTGGCGCCAACCTCGGCGCATGGCGAGGAGTTCGCTCGTCGTCGCTGATCCGCCCGAGCTAAATGGCGCCGGCCTCGGACAGGCTCGCGATGTCGTCCCACGAATACCCCGCTTCGAGGAGGACCTCCTCGGTGTGTTGTCCCAGCTCGGGCGGGCGCACGCGTGTTGGCGACAGAGGTTCGGAGAAGCGCACCGGCGCCCGGACCACTTCGGTCGAGGTCCCGGGAGTGTCGGGGTCCGTGACGCTGGCGATGTACCCGTTGACACGCACGCCGGTATCCGCTGCCACCTCGGCGTGATCGCGGACAGGGGCGAAGCGCAGACCGGCAGCGCCGAGCAGCTCGCACCATTGCGCTGTCGTCTTGGTCGCGAACACCTCGTCGAGGATCGGCCAGAGTTCGGCCTTGTCATCCTCGAAGTACAGGAGCGACTTGAAGCGTTCGATGAGGTCGGGCCGGCCGATGGTCCGGTAGAACAGATCGCGGGCCGGCCCCGCCGTACCGACGATGGCGATCCACCCGTCGGCGGTCGGGAAGACGCCGTAGATGCCCGGGATCATGGGATGGCTGCGCCCGCTCGGGCCCGAGATCTCTCCCGACAGCAGATACCGGGTGTACTCGCCGGCCTGCGCCCACAGTTGGCCGCCGAGGAGCGAGGTCTCTATGAGCTGCCCGCGTCCCGTTCGCTCCCGCGCGTACAGCGCCGCCAGAATGCCCGCCAGGAGGTTCTGGCCCGAGATGTGGTCGGCGATGGTCGCACCGATCGCGCTCGGTCCCGCTCCCTTGCCACCGGTCGTGCTGATCAGTCCCCCGCCGGCCTGCGCGCTGAGATCGGCTCCTTCACGGGTCGCGTCCGGGCCCTCCGGCCCGAACGAAGAACCCATGGCGTAGATGATGCGTTGGTTTCGACCCGCAGCGTCCGCGTAGCCGAGGCCCCACTCCTCCATCGTCCCCGGCTTGAAGTTCGTGACGACGACGTCCGCATCCTCGACGAGACGAAGGAACACCTCGCGCCCCTGGGGCACGCGCAGGTCGATGGTCATGCTGCGCTTGCCCCGGTTGTACGCAGTGAAGAAGGCGGAGCGACGATCACCGCGGGCGATGGGGAGCCAGCGGCTCTGGTCACCAAAGCCGGGCAGTTCGATCTTGACGACGTCGGCACCCCATTCCTGCATGGTCAGAGCGGCCTGCGGTCCCTGGACGAGCAGTCCAGCTTCCAAGACGCGGACGCCCTCGAGGGGTCCCATGCTCAGTCTCGTTTCGAAGGGTGTGGGGTGGAGGCCATCGGCCTACCTTGGTGACTGGCAGCGCCGCGGTCAAGTGGACCGGGCGCGTGCAACACGGCGACGATCAGCGCCAGCCCACCCGCCGCAGCACGTGGGCGCGGCAGCGACCGGTCCGGGCCGCTTCGAACGTGCACTCGCTTTCGGGCGCGCAGTCGCACCCGATGGCCTGGCCGTGACAGGCCGGGCACCGCTCCATGCAGCAGCCCGGATGATGGATGCCTCCCAGCGGGGTGCCACAGTCGCGGCACTCCTCCGGCTCGTAACGGTGGCGGGGACGGAGCTCCTGGCCCCACGGGATAGGGGCGTAAGCCCTCCCGTTGATGACCATGGGGTCGGTCAGGCAACTGATCCCCTCGGTCATCTCGCCACCGCAGTGCGAACAAATGGCCATGACTCTCCTTTGTCCAACCCTGCGCCGATCATCTCAGGCCCGTGTGACATCGGCGCGGATACGGAGGCGTCTCCTGCCCTAACCTGCGCCCATGACGACTGCGAAGAGCGGAGGGGCCCCCGAGGCCCGGGCGGGGTTGTTGTCGGGCAAGGTCTGCGTGGTGTCGGGCGTGGGCCCGGGACTGGGCCGGCAGGCCGCCAAGGCTCTGGCCTCGCACGGGGCGGACCTCGTGTTGGCGGCACGGCGCCAGTCGACCCTCGACGAAGTCCTTGCGGAGGTCTCGGCTCTCGGGGCTCGCGCCATCACCGTCCCGACTGACATCACCGACCCCGAGGCGTGTGCCCGCCTGATGGCAGCGGGAGCGGAAGAGTTCGGCGGTATCGACGTGTTGGTCAACAACGCATTTCGCTTCGACGCTTTCCAGAGTTTCGAGGACGTCGATCTGGCGCAGTGGCGGAAGATCATGGACACCAACCTCTTCGGCTCGCTGCAGATGACCCGCGCTGCCCTGCCGGCGATGCGTGCGCGTGGCGGTGGTTCGGTGGTCATGGTGGCCTCCATGGTCACGCGGCAGCCCCAACCTGCGCAGGGTGGCTACGCCATCTCCAAGGGGGCGTTGCTGACCGCGACGAAGGTGCTCGCCTACGAGCTGGGCCCGTCGAAGGTTCGGGTCAATGCCGTGGTCCCGGGCTGGATGGCCGGGCCGTCGGTCGACATCTACATCGACATGACGTCGACCGGCCGCGGCGTGGAGCCTCAGGTCGTGGTCGACGAGCTGAACGCAAGGGTGCCGCTCGGCCGGATTCCCAGCGACACCGACGTCGCGGGATCGATCGTCTACCTCGCCTCGGACCTCTCGTCCGCCATGACGGGCGAGGCTCTCGAGACCAACGGAGGAGAGATCTTCGTCTGACGGCCCGCCGATCCGGTCACGGACCGGAGCTCGTCAGGGGCCTTCGCGCCCGCTGGCGGTGCAGGATCGAGGGTCCCAGGGCTGCAACGACTCGACCGTGGACGTCGGTGCCTGGAACGCGCCCGAATTGCCCGTGTTGCCGCTGTTGCCCGTGGTGCTTGTCGTCGTCGTGCTCGTCGTGCTCGCGCCGGCCGGAGCGGTCGTGGTGGTGGCTGGCGGCGCGTTGACCGAGAAGTCGGTACCGGTGACGACGGTGACCTGGGAGCCGGCCTTCACCTGCGCAGGGTCCCGAGCCATGATCACCGCGCCCGAGAGCGAGTTGGCCACCACCTGTGCCGCCGCCAGTTGGGCCGGCGTCTTCGACGCGTAGTAGACGACCGTCTCTGCTTCCTGGCCCACCGGTGGGCTGTCACCGATCGTCCCGATACGGAAGCCCAGCGCCTGCAGGCTCTGCGATGTCGTGGTCGCCTGGTTGTAGGCGCCGGAGCCGTTCAACACCGACACCGTCACACTCGAGGGCGAAGGGAGAGCGCCACCTGCAGAGGTGTCCTCGCTGCTCGATTTCAGGCCGAGGAACTGGTCGACGGCGTTGTGGTCCTGCGGTTCGGCGGGGAACTCAATGTCCCCGTAGCTCCCGCCCTCGTACGTGTAGCTGCCGAACTGGTCCACCGACACCGGCATGGTGAGCTGTGGGGCGGTGCTCACGTCGACGTCGTGGTACCCCAGGACCAGGCTGATCATTTCCGAAGCCGAGAACCCCGAATCGACTGTGAGCTGGCCCACGACACCGGAGACCAGCTGCTGGTCGGTCAGCGGATTGCTCAGACCTTTCGCCTTGACCGCTGTTGCCAGGACGCGCAGGAACTCGTGGTCGCGGCGGATGCGCGCAATGTCGCTTTGCGCCTCCTGGGGCCAGTAGGCGGGGTCGGTCGAGGTCACCCCGGGTCCCTTGTACTGGACGTGGCGGGCGCGTACGACCTGGAGCGCTTGCGTGCCGTTCAGCGGGAGACAGCCGGTCGTCTGGATATTGAGGCCGGAGTAGGCGTCGTAGACAGGCTCAGGGAAATACATCTTTATGCCGCCGAGAGCCTGGACCACGTTGATGAAGCTGTCGAAGTTCAGCTCGACGAAATGCTGAATGGGGATCCCGAAGTCCTCTTCAATGGCCGCGATTAGCTGGTCGGGGCCCTGGTAGAGAGCGGCATCGATCTTGTTGGCACCGTCGGAGCGTGCGTTGGGGACGAAGAGGTCACGCGGAATGGAGAGGATCGAGACCGAGTGGTTGGCGGGGTTCAGATGCAGGATCATCACGACGTCGCTGTTCACTCCGTTGACACCCTGGGAGCACAGGCCGTAGGCGGGGTTCTGCACCTTGAGCGCGCAGCGGTCGGTTGAACCGATCATGAGGATGTTCTCCGTGCCCGCGTCGTCGCCTTTCACCGGCGCTGACGTCAGGTTGCGCAGGTCGATGTGGTGGATCTCATGATTGAGGTACCAGCCGTACCCGGCCGCGGCACCAGCCACCAGCACCAGGACCAGCATGACCGTCCCGCCGATCCATGCCGCCGTGCGCTTGCGGGAACGGCTCTTTCGGGCGGCATGGGCCGGCCCCTGGCGCCCTGAGTCCGCGTCGGCCCGCTTGCCCCTCCGGCGCCCACCGGCCCGATAGGCCTCGTCGATCTGACGGCCGAGCTCGTGCAGGCCCTGTTCGACCGGATTCTCCGCCGAAATCTCCGGCGCGTCTTCCGGCGCGGCCGACGATGGCGGGGCCCCCTCCTCGATCTGCCGACCGAGCTGGTGGAGGCCCTTCTCGACGGGTTCGTTCTCGGGAGTGGGGGGACTCATCGCACTGTGAAGTTGGAAGACATCGGCCGGATGCTTCGGCCGAAGCCCGTGCCCCCGAGATGGCTCCGGCCTGGGCCTCCGGAGCGCGACGAGAGCCTAGCGACAGCGGTCCTCGTCTGGAGGTCACACCCACGTGCCGGCGTCTTGGTGCGACCCCTGCCTCGACGATCTGCAACCTGCGATGGAGATCCGGCTGCCCTCGGGTTTTCGGTCGCCGGGTGGGAGGATGTCCCGGAACCATGGGCGCGACCAGTGCAGGCCTCCTGCTCTACCGGATCTCCCCCGGAGATGCGATCGAGGTCCTGATCGCGCACCCGGGTGGGCCGTTCTGGGCGCGCAAGGACGAAGCCGCCTGGTCCGTCCCGAAGGGCGAATACGGGGCCGACGAAGACCCGCTCGACGCCGCCTACCGCGAGTTCGAAGAGGAGGTCGGGCTTCCTGCTCCCGGCGCCCAGGCCGTCTTCCTCGGTGAGCGCCGACAGCCGGGCGGCAAGAGGGTCAGTGTGTGGGCTTTGCAGGGAGACCTCGACATCACGCACTCGGTGAGCAATACCTTCGAGCTCGAATGGCCCCGAGGGTCAGGCATGATCCGGGAGTTCCCGGAGGTCGACCGGGTC
>DATCEZ010000179.1:0-8132 GCA_036509775.1 Acidimicrobiales bacterium | reverse complement strand
GGAACCCGACGGCACCGACCGTCACGAAGACCGACCCCGACCGGACCCAAACCTGAAACGCCGGCGCCCCTGCACCCACCAGGGCCGCAGCTGCAAGCGGACTGGTGGCAGGGTCCCGTACACCAGCACGGCGCGACCCCGGGGAAGGCAGCGGAGGGCCTCGGGCGGGAGCAGCCGGCGCGGCGTGGTGGTCGACGTCGTCGAACGCTTGCCCGTCGGGTCGCGGGTGACAGAGGGATGCGAGGCTTCTTCGTCCCCGATGAGCCGGCTGGCGTACTCGAGCGTGTCGGGGTCGGCGATGCCGGGCAAGAAGAGCTTGGCCCGGTGATTGTTGAGCACGGTCGGCGCTCGGGCCCCGTAGCGGCCCCGCACCTGCGCCAGGTCCTGCCAGACCGTCACGATCTGGATCCCGTGCGAGGCACAGGTCGCCGCCAAGCCGTCGAGCTCGGGCAGGGGGGCGATGTGCGCCGCTTCGTCCAACACGACGAGGAGGGGAGGGTCGAGCGGTCGCCCGGACTTGGTTGCACTGGCGAACGCGTGCGCCAGCACCGCCTGGGTCAGGGCGGTGAAGTACCCGCGCAGCCGGCGCTGGTCATGAGCCGGTGCGCACAGGTAGAGCGTGTTTGCATCGCGCAAGAGATGACCAGGCTCGAAGGTGCCGTCGGCCAGCGGGCCGGGCGGCGGATGGGCGAAGGGGGCGAGCACTGTCTCGGCCGTCGTGTAGACGGAGCTGCGCGTGCGGTCGTCACGGCACCACGTCGCCTCTGCCGCGTGCAGGACTTCGGGTGTCGCGGCACGCTCCAATATCGCGGCCACCTCGCCCACCTCCTGTGTATCGACCCAGCGCACGACATCGGTCATGGTCCGACCGTCGAGCGCGGCTGCGACGAAGAGCGGGGCCAGGAGCTTTCCCGCCGTGGCGTACCAGAACTCCCCGTCGGCGGTCGTCCCTTCACTCTTGGCCGCCTCGCACAGGTCGGCGGCCGACCGGCACGCCTCACGCCACTCACCGCAGCCGGTCAGAGGGGACCACGTACTCGCCCGTGCGCCCGTCGAACCCGTGGGGTCGATGCACCACACCTGGCCCAGCCGCGCTCTCGTCCCCAACGTGTGGCGGAGCAGATCGCTCTTGACGCTGGCCGCCAGCACTGGACCACGCCACCCGAGAATCGCCGGGACGGCCAAGCTCGTGGTCTTGCCACTCTGCGTGGGACCGACCACGACGAGCGACTGGGCTGGTTCGGCAGCCAGGCCGGTGAGCCGGGCCAGGCCGGGCCGCACACCGAGGAGCAGACGTCCCGGCGGCGCACCTTCGGCGGGCACCCGCAGCGGACGCAAGTCACGCCACCTGGCCCAGCGAGCTCCCCGGTCGGTCCGGCGTGAGCCCTTCGCCGCGCCCAGGCCCCCTGCACCCTGCCAGGAGATGCCGGCGAAGAGCGCGCCTCCGAGAGCGATGGGCAGGACGACGTCGGGAAGGCTCGGCACTATCTAGCGCGCCGTCATGGCGGCGTCGGTATCGACGATGGACCGCTCGGTCGCGCTGAGCCGGTGCTGGACCAGGAAGGATCGTTGACCGACCTTCCACAGGGCGATGCCCCGCCGGAGCTGCGGGAGGAGATCGGTCTCGGTGGCAGACAGCGAAAGGAGCTCCGCCGCGGCCTCCAGCTCGCCCGGCGACTGCGCGTAGACGACACGGGTCTCCGAATCCGACAGGAGACCCTGCGCCAGCGCCACCTGCTCGGAGTCCGATGCCCCCACTGAACGCAGGTCGGACACCCGGTGCAGCACGGCCACGTTGGAGACTCCGAAGGCGCGTGACAACTTCCACGACGACTGCAACCAGCGGGCCACTCCCAGGTTCGACAGGATCGCCCACGCCTCGTCGACAACCAGGAAGAAGCGGCCGTTGTCTGAGGCTGTGCCACCTGCACTCACGGCTGCCCTGGCGAGCGCAGCCTGCAACCAGGCGGTGGCACACGCCATCAGGACGCCCAGCGCAGCCGACTGGTAGAGCGCAGAGAGATCGAGGACGACCAGCGGCGAGGACAGATCCAGACCGGCCGTCGTCGGACCGTCGAACATGCCGCGCAGGTCACCGTGGACCAACCGGCGGAGCTCGAGCGCGACATCGCGGCCGTCTTCGAGAAGGTCGCGCTGTTCGGTACGCAACGAGCGGGCCGCGTCCACGGTCGGCGTCAGCAGCGCCTCGACGACGACGGGCACCGTGGGCACCGCCGTCGCAAGAGTCGCCTCGGCCAACGCCGCGCCGAGCGCGGCCCGCTCGCGGGGCAACAGACTCCGCCCGAGGCAGGCGCTGGCCAGCGAGGAGAGCAGCTCCATCCGGCGGCGCCCGCTGGCGTCCGAGCCCGCGTCGCCTTCGACATCGGGTCCGGGGTCCAAAGGATTGAGGCGGATGGCCCCACCGGGCCGGAGGGCGACGGGACGGACACCCCATGCGTCGGCCAGATCCCCGTACTCGCCCTTGGGATCGACGACCCAGGCGCGGCGCCCGAAGACGGCTTGCCGCCACAGGAACGTCTTGACGAAGGCGCTCTTGCCTCGTCCGATCTGTCCGAACACGACCATGTTGGGGTTGCTCACCACGCCCGCCGCGTAGAGCTCGAAGGGGTCGAAGACGAAAGAGCCACCCAGGAGGTCGTCGCCGATGACGACGCCGCGTCGACCGAGGCCAGCTTCGGCAATGAAGGGATAGGCCGCACCGAGATTCCGCGTCGTCACCTGATGGGCCGGCATCCGCGGCATGCGCTCTCTCACGACCGGGGAACGGTCGGCTCCCTCGACTGCAACGCGCGCACTGTGACCTTCACGGCCGACCAGACCGGTGCGGTGACCATGCACCTCCGCCGCTGACGGGCGGGGTCAAATGAACGCACATGAGCGACGCCGAGCATCCGCCTCTCCCTCTGGTCATCACCCTCGCCGCCCTGACCGTCGTCAGCGGCTTCATCGACGCCGTGAGCTTCCTCGGCCTCGGACACGTGTTCACGGCCAACATGACCGGGAACGTGCTCCTGATCGGGTTCGCGGCGGCCGGCGCGCCCGGGTTCTCCATGACGGCCAGCCTGTGCGCACTCGGGGCTTTCCTGGTCGGGGGAGTCGCCGGGGGACGGCTCGCCCGACATGTCCATCCCGTCCGCAAGCTGCTCCTCGTAGCAATGGTGATCGAGGCGGCTTGCACCACCGCCACCGCGGTGATCGCAGGCACGGTCCCGGCCATCGGTTCGGGGTGGCCCCGTTACGCGGTCCTGGCTTTCTTGGCCGGGGGGGTGGGCCTCCGGAATTCGGCTGTCCGGCGCGTGGGCGTCCCCGATATGTCCACCACCGTGCTCACGACCACCCTGACGGGGCTGGCGTCGCGCTCACGCCTGGCCGGCGGGACGAACCCGCACGCTCGCCTCGGCACCACGTCGGTCGTCAGCATGTTCGGCGGTGCCCTGGTCGGCGCCGTGCTCGTGCTTCATGCGGGAGCGACCTGGTCTCTCGGCGTCGCCGCCGGCATCGTCGCCGTCACGGCCGTCTTCTTCTCCCGGACCGTCCCCCTCGAGGTCAGTGGACCGTGATGGTGCTGCTGATCGAATTGCTGGTGGTGAACGTGCTGTCGCCGCTGTAGGTGGCCGTCACGCTGTAGGCCGAACCTGAGGGCCCGACTGCTGCGATGTCACAGGCCGCGACCCCGGACACCAGGGGCACCGAGTCGCCCCCGCCACAGGTCAGTGACTGTCCCCCGCTACTGATGGGAGAGACGGAGAACGTCACCGCGCCCGTCGCTGCGCCTGCCGCGCGTGGAAGTCCGACCACACTCGCCGTGATCGTCGCCGGATCGCCCGATCGGACGGATGCCTTCGTCCTTATAGAGATCCTGGAGCTCCCCTTGGCGACTGGCTGCGTGACCGAGGCTGACGAGGCGGCGAAGCTCGAACTGCCCAGGTAGGTCACCGACACCGTGTACGGGCTGTCGGCGGCCGTCAGCACGCCAGCGCCCACGTTGCAGTGGGTCGTCGGGTTGGCGCGACTGATGACGCTGCTGCCCGAGCGACACGGGGTGGTCACGCCGGAGCGGCTCCTGACCCCCCATGAGACCGACCCGGACGGGCCCGTCTTCCCCGCCTGGGCCGAAGCGACGACCGCCGAGAAGTGGGCCCCCTGCCACGTAGAGACCGGGACGATCGGGCTCTGGATGGTCACGGTCGAGCCGCTCTGACCGCTGCCGGGAAAGGGCTGCCCGAGCGAGGGGCTCGAACCGCCGGCGCCCGATCCCGAGGAGGTGGACCCGGACGGCGACGTGGTGGTGGTCGACGTCGAGCTCGTCGACCCGGACCCACTCCCGAAGTCCAGCACGAAGGCGGCGAAGCTGTTGGGATTGGAGCGGGTGCTGAGAAGGCTCGAGTTGTACTGCCAGTACGTCGCCTCGTAGACCTGAGTCTGGGTGATCCACTGCGCCATGTCGTTGATGAAGGTGGGGTCATCGCCACCTCCCACCTCCGAATTGGCAGCCGAGACGACCCCACCGTCGTTCGACGATGGGTCGGGGTCCAGGCCCCATTCGGGCAGCGTGATCTGCTTGCCCCGCGAGGCGGCGAAGGATGCGAGCCAGTTGAGGCCGTAGGGCTCGGTCAGGTAGGTGTTCCACTGCGACGCAATGCCGGCGAACGTGCCCCAGCTTTGGTCATACAGGTCGAGCCCGATGTCGTCGACGTAGGCGTTCCCCGGGTAGTAGTTGGCAAGATTCCCCACACCCTGGTCACCCGCCGTCGGGTTCCACTCGAACGTGAAGTCTTGGCCGGGCACCGATCGCATGGTGTTCACGATCTGTTGCCAGTAGGCGACGAAGGCGGCCGCCTGGCCGTTGGCAGCCCAGGGGAACCAGCCGCCGTTGAATTCCCAACCCGGACGGATGACGGAGCTGCCCTGCCCGGCCGCCACCATGTCCTGGGCGAGCTGCAAGAAGTAGGAGTTGTAGACCCCCGTCGCACCTTGTCCCAGGCTGGACCCGGAATTGGGCAGCATGGGTAGGCCCCAGATCATGGTGTGGCCCGATCCCTTCCAGGCCGACATGTACGACGGTGCGGTGTTGACGAGGGCCGACCACGAAGCCCCGTCCAAGAAGTCCATGGCGAACGTCGGCTGCTTTCCGACGGCGCGACCGAACGAACTGACGCCGCCGGGCGCCTGATAGCCGACGTACACCCCCAACTTGCCCGTGCTGCCGGCGGCGGTTGCGCCGCTCCCTGCGCTGGACACCCCGAGGGCCGTCAGCACGGTGGCCGCCAGTATCGAGAAGACGAAGGTGATCCGTATGACTCCCGACCGCTGTAAAAGACGAAACATGCCGAAGATCCTCTTTGCTCGTAGTGACGGCACGTGTGCTCGGACAAAGAGCGGGACGGGGCGCAACATACCGGCGTGTAATGAATCTTTCGTGAACGAACGCGCCGGGGATCGTGACTGCCGCGTGAACTCTAGGACGGAACCATGGTCTTTGCCTCGGGCATTCTTTCTGTACCCGAGATGGTTTGCGTGCCCTACCCTGTCCGCCGCGGGAAAGAGGGAAGGACGGGCCGACGGAACACAGAACTCGAAGAAGAGGCGTCACGTCGCTCGCCCTCCTGGCACTGGCCGGCACAGCGGCCGCCTGCTCCAGCGGACCGCAGGTCTCCGCGCAGCAGAAGCGGGCGGTGGCGGGCACGTCGACACCGAACACAACGCCCCCCTCGACCGCAGTCGGACCAGGGACGTCCCCGTCGTCGAGCTCCGCCGGGTCTTCCCCGACCACCACGGCGCCGGGAGCGCCGCCCAACGTCGTCGGCCAGATCCTGGCGAACGCGGAGACTCAGCTGGCGGCTGCGGGATACAGCGCCAGCGCGCGACCCTGGGGTGGCAGTTGTTCCACCCCGAGCCAGGTGATGCAACAGGTGCCGCCACAAGGTGGCGCCGTGCAGCTCTTCTATTGCACGAAGGTGACTTGAGGCTGGGGCGACCGGCTCAGGCGATACCCAATCGATCCAGCTGTTCATCGGGTGCATCGACCGAGCGCAACGCCACACGGAGCAACGCCACCGCGGGCGGGCAGCGCCGGCGAACCGACGAAGCTCGGGTCGGGGTAGGTCCGCCAGGGATCGCCCTCGTGCCCGCGCACGTAGTCCCACGCGCTGAAGTCGGTGTGGTAGTTCTCACCGCCCACCTCGAAGAGGTGCGGATGGTCCGACACCAGCATGGGCGTCACACCGGCCCGACGGAGGTGCCGGGTGATGGCCTCCTCCCAGATCTCTATGGACCCCCACGGTCGCCAGAGGAAGTCGAGCGAACCGCACAAGATGTCGTGGCGCGCCGGCATGCACGGCAGCGAGCCCGTGACGTGGGACGTGAAACGGACCGCCCGCTCCCGGGCGAACCGGTCGAGGTTGGGCGTGTCGAACTCCGTGCCGCCGTAGCTGCCGAGCATGTGCCGGTTGAGGCTGTCGACCAGGAGGACGACGACATTGCGGGGCTCGCCTACCGGCGGCTCGCCGCCCGCTTCCGCCGCAGCCGTCCCCGGCGGGGCTGCGTCAAGATGGCCGGCCACGCCGCCATGGTTGGAGCGTGGCCCGGTGTGGATATCAGCGTGAGTGGGTCAGTGCAGCCCGCGACAGAGCGGGAGCGTGCAGGTGTAGGCCGAGGCCTGGTCACCGTAGAGGCGGCGCAGCGCCAGCCTGCTCTGGCCCGCCGCGTGCTGCACGACGTCGCAGGCGGCCACCAGCTCCTCCGTGCTGGCGGCCGAGACGGTGACGTAACCCGAGTAACGGAACGAGGCGTGCCCCTCGGCCAGCTCCGCCTCACGTCGGGCCAGCACTTCGGATTGGCGGGCGTGTCGGGCGGTCGAAATGAACCCACCGCGTCGGCGCAGTTCGCTGTCCGCCAGATCGGCCGTCCGCGACGCCTCCACCTTGCGCACCGCCGCGTCGGGACCGAGTGGCTCCATCACGACGGACAGGGTCGAGCGGGACGAGCCCAGCAGGAGAGGAGCCAGGAAGTCGCTCCGTACCTCTGTGCGGGGCCACTCGGCCACCCAGAAGGTGGCGTGGACCATGGCGTCGACGCGCACGTCGGACCAGTTCTCCTGCACGGCCATCGGCCAGTGGTCCTGCGCCGGGGCCGTGTCGGCAGACGCCGGCTCCGGCTCGTAGGTGCGCAGGAGGTGACGGGCCAGGTCATCGTCGGACAGGACGGATTCGACCTGGACGTCGGCATCGCCCAGCAGTCGGACGAGCGAGGCCATTTCGCGGGCCAACGTGGCGCAGCCCACCTCGACCGACTTGGTCAGCCGTACCTGCAGCGCCAGGACCACGTCATGGGCGCATGTGTGCGAGTCCATGTCGGCCAGGAGCGCGTCGTAGGACGCGGTGCAGGCCGAGGCCACGCCGGGCACCGCCTCGGCGGCGACGTAGGACCGCAGCCCGTGTCCGTCGTCGGGGAAGGACGCCGCCACCCACTGCACCCGGTGCACCGGCGATCCCTCGCGCGCCAACGATGCCAGCACCGAGGCCCAGGCACCGACCCGCCGGTCCTGCTCGTCCGCCCCGAGCAAGGCGAAGCTTCCGCCGCGCAGCGAGAGAGCCGCGGTCAGCGTGCGCCCGGCCCGGTCGTGCACGACTCCCATGTCCTGCCACCCGGCGCGCAAGAGGCGCATCCCGCGCAGTGCGCCGATGCGACCCGTGCCGCCCCGGACACCGTTCTGGCGTGTCCCCCAGCACACGACCACCGGCAGCCACTCGTCGCCGGTACGACCGGCCACCGGCACCGTCGCCAGCGCGCCGTAGAGCACGAGGATGCCGACGGCGGCCGCCACCCCGACTGCGTTGGGCTCCCAGCGCAGGACGAGCACGCCGAAGACGAGGCCCACGGCCACCGTCATGATCTGCCCGGCCCGCCACCCCGCCAGGGCGCCGGCCCGCTCGCGCGGCCCAAAGCGGTAACGCGAGCCCCTCTCGCCGTCCGTGCTCATGCGCCCGGTCCCTCACCGGGTGGCCAGGCGGCCGGCAGCGACTTCACGGAGGGGCTTCCGCCCTCGTCGTACTCCATGTAGGCCCGTGGCTGACCCGGTCGGTAGTGCGTCATGAGCGCACGACCGGGTG
>DATCEZ010000178.1:0-5911 GCA_036509775.1 Acidimicrobiales bacterium | reverse complement strand
CTGACCAGCACGGAGCCGCCTGCCGTCTGCAGCAGGTAGGCCAGCTGCCCGCCGTCGTGGCGGGAGCACACCTCGTTCATGGCGATGAGCGCGGGCCCGGCCGGCGCCGGCGCGGCGTCCATGGCGCCGAAGAGGACGCGCATGGTGGCGGCGCGCTCCTGGGCACTCACGCCGAGGTCGCCCAGACAGGCCGCCGCGGTGTCGGGGTCGCTGTGGGCGAAGAGGCAGGAGTGCAGGGCGGGCAGCACGCGCACCGTCGTGTCGGGCCCGCACTGCACTCTTTCGCCTCCGGTCACGACCAGCAGCTGCTCCTCGGGCACGCCGCTGGCGCGCAGGCAATGCACCGACTCGGGCGAGGCCACCACCACCGCCCCGGTGCGCAGCGCAATGGCGTCAGCGCCGTAGAGGTGGTCGAAGTGGGCGTGGCTCACAAAGACGAAGTCGGCTTTGTCCACCTCAGCCGTGCTGAGCCCGACAGGCGCCAGGCCGGGCAGGCGGTCGAGGTAGGCGTCGAAGAACAGGTCGAGCCCGGCGTGGCGCACCCGCAAGGTGGCGGTGCCGAACCACTCGAGCGTCGTCGTCATGGCGCCCCTTTTGTCGCCGCCTGGCCGGCCTCGCCCGGGTGTCCGACGAGCTTGGCGGAGAACTTGACCGCCTTGACGGCACTGGTGGCGCCGGTCTGCAGCGTGACCCCGACGATGATCAGAATCACACCGAGCCAGAACACGTAGGGCCAGCCCAGCATGAGGATGCCGACCCGACCGAGCATGTAGGGCGGGGAGCAGACGACGCCGCCGACGGCGCCACCGACCGCGGTGGCTGCCAGCGCGTCCCGGCGGGACCGGGTCTTCTTCTCGACGCCGACGAGCCGGGCCGGGACGGCGACGTAACAGAGCATCATGACGCCGACGACGATGCTCTGGCTGATGACGAAGGGCCAGTGGCCCCAGCGGGTGGTGATGAGCGCCGAGAAGGACAGCGCCAGGCCGACGGTGCAGCCCCACGCCAAAATGACGCGCAGATGGAGGTTGGCCCGGGCGAAGGAGGGCCGGATCTCCGGCTTGCCGGGCACTGAAATGGCGAACGCGAACACGCCGTTGAGGTAGAAGCTGGCCGCGGTGAGCGCGGTCACCCCGAGGATGCACGGGATCAGGACCGGGCCGCGGATGACGTGGAACTGCTTGCCGTGGAGGACGTGCAGCTTGATGTCCAACATGGCGAGCCAGATCCACATGGCCGGAATGATCTGCAGCACGGCGAGGCGCCAGTTCGTATAGAGGAGCTTGACGCCCTGGAACAGCATGACGAAGGCACCGACGATCAGAGCGAGGGGCGCGAGCCAGCGCTTGCGCTGGCTGAGCTGGACCACCGCCTGTTCCACGGCCTTGTCGTCGCCCCGGCGGATGGCGTCGACGAGCTTCCCGATGAGCGCCCCGACGCGGGCGCGGCGCGTAGGGCCAGGCTCGGGTGTCGATGCGCTCCGTTCCTCGTGGTCCACCGTCACTGTCACCCATTCTGTCGGCCCGTGTCAGGGTCACTGCGCGGGCGCCGCCGCCGCCCGCCAATCAGCGTCCGGCGGCGTCGGTCGCCGACATCGTCATCGTGACCCCGGGTCGCCGGACCGGGAAGGGTCAAAGGCCGTCCGCCGGAGGGTGCCGGTCCCGGTCCGGGTTCTCTTCCTGCCGCTCAGCCGGGGTGGCGGCCCGGCGTACCCATCGGTGGTCGTAGCCTCAGGACCGGAGCGATGACGCCGTGGCGTCTCGGGAAGGTGGCAGTCCATGGTTGAGGACGAGGGAGTCCGGCTGGCCAATCGACCCATCCCGGTCGTCGCGCACCCGAGCGAGGCGGACAGCCGGGCCATCGGCAAAGAGGCCCGGGCGACGGTGCCCCGGGCCAGCCACGCCACCTTCGAACCGTCGGCGGACCGCCCTGACCCGGTCACGCTGCTCGAGGACCAGGCGACGACCAGGGTGCAGGAGCTGGTGCCCATCCGCTACGGCCGGATGCTGGTGTCGCCCTTCACCTTCTTCCGCGGCGCCGCCCTCATCATGGCCTCGGACCTTTCCACCACACCGATGTCCGGCCTCACGGCGCAGATCTGCGGCGACGCCCACCTCTCGAACTTCGGGGTCTTCGCCTCGCCCGAGCGCCAGCTCGTCTTCGATTGCAATGACTTCGACGAGACGCTGCCGGGGCCCTGGGAATGGGATGTCAAGCGTCTGGCGGCCAGTGTCGTGGTGGCCGGCCGCAACAGGGGCCACGCCAAGTCGGTGCGGACTGCGGCGATTGTGGAGCTGGGCCGCAGCTATCGGGAGTCGATGCGGCAGATGGCCACCCTGTCGAATCTCGAGGTCTGGTACTTCCACGTGGACGTGTCCGAGGTCGTCTCGGGCCTGGAGTCCCAGGCGGCCGCCTCGGGGTCGAAGGCGCAGTCGCAGATGGCGGCTACGGCCACCAAGGCCATCGCCAAGGCGCGGACGAAGGACAGCATGAAGGCGCTCGACAAGTTGACCCATGTCGTCGACGGCGAGCGCCGCATCATCAACGATCCCCCTCTCCTCGTCCCGGTCGAAGACGTGTTCCCCGAAATGGAGGCCGAACAGTTCACCGTCATGTTCCGAGAGCTCCTGCGCCGCTACCGGGCCACCTTGTCGACCGACCGCCGCCAGCTGCTGGAGGAGTACCACTTCAGTCAAATGGCCCGGAAGGTCGTCGGGGTAGGGAGTGTGGGCACCCGGGTCTGGGTTGTGCTCATGCGCGGGGCCGGCGAAGACGACGTCCTGTTCTTGCAGGCGAAGGAGGCCGAGGCATCGGTCCTGGAGCGTTTCACCAAGAAGAGCCAGTACGGCAACCATGGGGCGCGGGTCGTGGCGGGTCAACGCCTCATGCAGGCCAGCAGCGACATCTTCCTCGGCTGGCAGCGCACCGACGGCGTCGACGGCGCCAGTCATGACTATTACGTCCGCCAGCTGCAGGACTGGAAGGGGTCGATCGACACCGAGACCATGCGTCCGGAGGGCCTGGAGGCCTACGGGAAGCTGTGCGCACTGAGCCTGGCCCGCGCCCATGCCCGCTCGGGCGACCGCTTCGCCATGGCGGCCTACCTCGGCAACAGCGACAACTTCGAGAAGGCGCTGGCCAAGTTCGCCGAGTCCTACGCCGACCAGAACGAGCGGGACTACGAGGCCTTCGCCGCGGCGTGCAAGAGCGGCCGGCTCCATGCCGAAGAGGGGATGTAGCAGCCGTGGCCTTGTCGGTTAGCGCACGACACGCCGTTCTGCTGAGACGACGCTGGGAAAGAGTCCCCTTCTCACCCCTATTGCGAATGTGCGATGCTAAGCAGCTGCAGCGTTGCCACCCGGCCGCCGCCTTCCGCATGACGACATACGACGACTAAGGAGCTTCACCATGCTTGCCAGCGGCTATCCAATCCTCGACATCTTCTTGACGACCTTGTACTTCTTCCTCTTCATCATCTGGATCTGGCTGCTGTTCATGGTGTTCATCGACATCTTCCGCAGCCACGACATGGGCGGCTGGGCCAAGGGGCTGTGGGTGATCTTCATCATCGTCATGCCGTACCTGGGTGTGCTGGTGTACCTCATCGCACGTGGGGGCAAGATGCACGAGCGGGCCGCGCATCAGGCGGCGCTGCAGCAGAAGGCGTTCGACCAGTACGTCAAGCAGGCGGCCGGCACGCCGGGCGAGTCCAGCGCCGACCAGTTGCACAAGCTGGCCGGTCTCAAGGACCAGGGCATCCTGACCGATGCCGAGTTCGAGGTTGAGAAGGCCAAAATCCTGGCGAGCTGATCGCGCCCGGACGCCGGCCGCACAGCACCCAGACCGATCAACGAGCAGTCGAGGAGAACAGGAGACCCCCCCATGACCATCGGACCCGTCAGCTACACGGTGATCGCCTTCCCGGGCAATCAGTTCAACGGCGACATCGCCCCGGAGATCGCCAAACTGGTGGCCAGCGACACCGTGCGGATCCTCGACCTGGTCTTCGTGGCCAAGGACGAGCAGGGCGACACCATCAGCCTGGAGTTCGACCAGGTGGACGAGCTCGCTGCCTTCAACGACATCGACGGTGAGGTGGGTGGCCTCGTCAACGCCGAGGACCTCGACCACGTGGCCGCCAACCTCCCCGAGGGGAACTCCGCGCTGGTGATCCTGTGGGAGGACCGCTGGGCCGTCCCGCTCGTCGAGGCGATTCGCGGCTCGGGCGGGGTGCTCATCGACAGCGCCCGCATCCCGAACGACCTCATTGAAGCGGCGTTCGAGGACCTGGCCACCGCACTGAAGAGCTAGAACCGAAAACACAAGAAACGCAAGAGAGACTGAAGAGAAGGAGCAAGACCATGCCAATGATGCGACGTCGCCCGGTCCTGCGGACGGTCGGGAGGACAGCAGTGATCGCCGGCACGGCCACCGTGGTGGCCGGCGGCGTGAACCGCCACCAACAGCAGAAGGCGGCCCAGCAACAGGCTGCGGCACAACCGGCAGCTCCCGCTCCCGCAGCGGCACCGGTCGAGGCGGCACCGGAGTCCGACGACCCGATCGCCAAGCTGAAGGAGCTGGCCAGCCTGAAGGACCAGGGCATCCTGACCGAGGCCGAGTTCAACGACCAGAAGGCGAAGATCCTCGCGCAGATGTGAGCTTTCGGGCCTGTGCGACCGGCTGACGCCGGTCCACCTGCGAGTGAGCGGCACCTCCCGGGGTGCCGCTTTTCGCGTCCGCCGCATCACGAGACGGAGAGCAGCACGTCCTCTCCGGGCTGCGCGAGGCGCATCCAGTCGGACGGCAGGGCATGCGACCGGTTTGGTATGAGCCGGCGGGGGCGGAACGAACCGAGAAGCCGGCCACCTTGGGTCACCTCGAGAAGGGTGGTCCAGAAAGTCCCGCGTTCTGACGAGCAGGGACTCAATCCCGGCGCGGCCCGGTCCGGCCAGGTTCGGCACAACCCAAAGGAGCGGGTCGGCCACCCGCAGGCGGACCCGCGCGGGCTCGACCGGGCGGCGGTCACCGTCGCGCAGCCACGCGGCGGCGGCGCGGCCGACCGACACCGCGCGTCGTGCCGCGACGTCCGCCGTCTCGGCCGGGTGGACGAGGTTGCGGGTGACGAAGACCCCGGGTGCGCTCGTCGCGCCGTCGACGTCACAGCCCGAACCGTTCGTGCCGGGATCGATCGCGAGCTGCGCCAGGCGGGCGAGCTCGTTGTCGGGGATGAAGTCCCCGGTGAACACGACGACGTCGACAGCCACCGTGCGTTCTGCGCTATGGGAGTTACGGACGAGCACCCCGTCCACGCTGTCGTGCCCTGTCACTCCGATGACGGATGTCCCGGTCCACAACGGCGCCCGGAGGCCGACGCGGGTCGCGAGATCGAAGGGGCGGAACGTCTGCGTGTGTGGGAGGTCGGTGACCAGCGCGACGGGGTGGACACCCGCTTCGCGAAAGGTCAATACCGCGGAATACGACACGTGCTCGGCTCCCACAATGAGCGCCGTGGTCGGCGACCTGCGGAGCAGCCGTCGGGCTCGCCTACGTGTGGCGACGTGACAGCGGGCCCGTCAAGGCCGAAGACCTGGCCAGCGGGAATTGGGAGGTCATGGTGGGCGATCAGGTGACACCGATGAAGGTGCAGCTCGGGGCCCTTTACGACCCGACCTCGGCCCGTGTCCAGGGCTGAGCGGTTTTCCCATCTGTTTTCTGGGTATTGCTCTTGTTGAGGGAGGCTGAGCAATGCACAAGCACCGGCAGGAACTATTGCGTTCAGCGACCAGGCGGATACAACGAGGGAGGAAGACCACGGGGAGGATCGTGGCTTCTGCCCTCGGCTTCAGCGTGGCCTACTACTTGGACCCGGAGAGCGGCGGGCTCCGCCGGAAGCGTCTGCAGCACACGGTGC
>DATCEZ010000177.1:0-3319 GCA_036509775.1 Acidimicrobiales bacterium | reverse complement strand
TTCGTCGCTCACAACGAGCTCCACTTTCGGCCGGCCACGCTCTGCCATCTCTGCCTCCCATCGTCGCTGATGGAAGGTCACAACGCGAGGAGCGAAGAGAAAATTCCTATATCACTAGGAATCTTTGAGGCAGGACACTAGGAGACTGATGATTTATTGGTCTCTGACGAAACCCATGTTTTCCACAGTCCTCCACGATTGCCGTAGAGGCGATGAACACACACAGGACGATGAATATGACCAAGTTTGAGAGCAGTCGCAGACATGTCGCCGCTTAAATCAACAGTCTCCTAGCCGGACGCCCTCCGCGTCTTCGTTCTCTTCCTTCGATTCGGGCTAGGCGCCTTCTGCCGGTGCCTCAGCTGCCGGAGCCTCGGCCGCGGGTGCTTCTGCGGCCGGTGCTTCTGCTGCCGGAGCCTCAGCGGCCGGTGCTTCTGCGGCCGGTGCCGGAGCGGCCTCGGGGGCAGCAGCGGCAGCCTCCACGACCTCACCATCAGCGGAACCGTCGGCAGGAGCAGCGGGAGCAACAGCCTCCGCCGGGACCTCGTTGCCGTCAGCGTCCGTGGTCGGCGGCACGACGTGCGTGCCCGTCTGCTCGGCGAAGTCGGCCCAGGCCGCCTGGGCCTCGGTCTCGGGGGTGAACTCGCCCTCGGCGTAGTCGAAGCCGATGTAGTTGCCCTCTTCGTCGTAGGCGTGCTCGCCGAAGGCCTCGCGGTACTCCTCGGAGACCTCGCCACCCTCAGCGGCCTGCTTGATCGACAGCGAAATGCGGCGACGCTGCAGGTCGATGTCGATGATCTTGACCCACAGCTCCTCACCCGGCGTGACGACCTGCTCGGGCAGGTCCACGTGGTGCACGGCCATCTCCGAAATGTGCACCAGGCCCTCAATGCCGTCACCCACCTGTACGAAGGCGCCGAAGGGCACCAGCTTGGTGATGCGGCCGTAGACGAGCTGGCCCACGGCGTGGCTGTCGGCGAACTCCTGCCAGGGGTCGGACTGGGTGGCCTTGAGCGACAGGCTGATGCGCTCCTTGTCGAGGTCGACGTCGAGCACCTCGACCTCTATTTCGTCGCCCACCGAGACCACCGACGACGGGTGGTCGACGTGCTTCCACGACAGCTCGGACACGTGGACGAGGCCGTCCATGCCGCCGAGGTCCACGAAGGCACCGAAGTTGACGACCGAGGAGACGACACCCTTGCGGCGCTCGCCCGGCTTGAGGTTCGCCAGGAAGTCGCCTCGCTGCTCCTTCTGGGCCTCTTCGAGCCAGGCCCGGCGCGACAGCACGACGTTGTTGCGGTTGCGATCGAGCTCAATGATCTTGGCCTCAATGACCTTGCCCACGTACGGCTGCAGCTCACGCACACGGCGGAGCTCCACCAGCGAGGCGGGCAGGAAGCCGCGCAGGCCGATGTCGACGATCAGGCCGCCCTTGACGACCTCAATGACGGGACCGGACACCATCTCGCCGTTGTTCTTCTTCTCCTCAATGGTCGTCCAGGCCCGCTCGTACTGCGCGCGCTTCTTGGACAGGACCAGGCGGCCCTCCTTGTCCTCCTTCTGGAGCACGAGGGCCTCGACGTGGTCGCCGAGCGAGACGATCTCGGCGGGATCGACGTCGTTGCGGATGGAGAGCTCGCGGGCGGGGATGACCCCTTCGGACTTGAAACCGATGTCGAGGAGAACCTCGTCGCGGTCGATCTTGACGACCGTTCCCTCAATGACGTCGCCGTCGTCGAACTCAATGATGGAGTCACCCATCGCCTTTTCGAGATCGGCGTCACCGAGGTCGTCGTCGACGATGGTGCGGGGGGTGTAGTTCCCCTCGGCGTCGAAGCTTCCCATCGCTTCGGGAGAGAGGAGGGAGGTGCGTGCGTCAGCCATGGTGAAGCTCCTTGCAGCAGGTGCGACTTGCACCCGCAGGACCGCGCCGGGGTCAGATCGGGAAATATGGTTTGCGCCGCCACCGGTGCCGGCGGGCAAGGCCTGCCAGCGTAGCAGCTGCTCAGGGGCGTCTTCCCCGCCGCGCACCCCGTGCGGCCGGCCCCGAGCGCCTAGCCCTTGGCAGCCGCCCAACTCGGTCCCGTCGCCATGGAGATGGTGAGGGGGACCTGAAGGTCCGCCGCCCCGGTCAGGGCGGACTCGGTGAGGCGGCGGGCGTCGGCTTCCTCCCCCGCCGCCACCTCGACGATGACCTCGTCGTGCACCTGGAGCACGAGCCGGCTGGCCAGCTGCTCCGCCTCGAGGTCGCGGTCGAGCCGCACCAGGGCCAGCTTGAAGATGTCGGCCGCCAGCCCCTGAATGCCGGCGTTCATGGCCTGGCGCTCGGCCGCCTGGCGCACCCGGTAGTTGGCGGACAGCAGGTCGGGCAGGGGCCGGATGCGGCCGAACAGGGTGCGGGTGAGCCCCTCGACCTTGGCGTCGGCCACGGCGTAGTCCATGTACTGCTTCACCAGCGGGAAGGCACCGAAGTAGCTCTCCATGATGGCGGCCGCTTCCTCGACGGCCACGCCGAGCCGCTGGCTCAGCCCGTAGGCCTCCATGCCGTAGGCCAGGCCGTACGAGACCATCTTCGAGTACTCGCGCTGGGTGTGGTTGACCTGGTCGGGCGCAATGCCGTACACGGCCGCTGCCACCGTGCGATGCACGTCCGATCCGGTCGTCAGCGCGTCAATGAGTCCGGGGTCGCCCGACAGGTGCGCAATGCAGCGCAGCTCGACCTGGTCGTAGTCGGCCACCAGGAAGGTCGAGCCCTCCGCCGGCACGAAGGCGCGCCTGAACTGCTTCCCCTGCTCGGTGCGGACCGGGATGTTGTGCAGGTTCGGGCGGTCCGACGAAATGCGACCGGTCCGGGCCACCGTCTGACCGAAGGACGCGTGGATGCGCCCGTCCGGGGCGATCTCGGCCAGGAGCGACTCGCCGTAGGTCGAGCGGAGCTTCTCCACCTCGCGGTAGGCCAGCAGCGTGTCAATGATCGGATGATTCCCCCGCAGGCTCTCGAGCGTCTGGGCATCGGTCGAGAAGCCGGTCTTGGTCTTCTTGCCCGGCGTGAGGCCGAGCTCGTCGTAGAGCACGGTCCGTAGCTGGGGCGTCGAGTTCACGTTGAACTCGCGCCCGGCGTGCTCCTGCACCTCGGCCTGCAGCGTGGCGGCCGACTCCTTCAGCGCGTCGGTGATCGTCTGCAGCTCGGCCCGGTCGACGCCGATGCCCGCCACTTCCATTTTGGCCAGGACGCGCACGAGCGGCGTCTCAATGTCGTCGTGCAGCTCCACCATGCCCTCGGTGTCGATGCGGTGCCGGAAGCCCAGCGCCATGC
>DATCEZ010000176.1:0-3659 GCA_036509775.1 Acidimicrobiales bacterium | reverse complement strand
CCCGCCGGGCCCTCGAGCGCTGCGTCGCCGCCCTGCGGGGCGGCTCGGGCTCGCGCGCCCTGCTCGACGACGGCGCCTGAGCCCTCCGCTCCCGTGCGCACGTTCGTGGCCGCCTGGCCCGATGCGGCGACGCGCCGGCGGTTGGCCGCGCTCGAGCTGGGCCACCACAAGAACCTGCGCCTGGTGGGTCCCACCCGCTGGCACGTGACGCTGCGCTTCCTGGGGGAGGTGAGCGGTGAGCAGGTCGCTCTGCTGGGCCCTGCACTCCTCGCCGGGGTGGCCGAGCAGCCCGGGCCGCTCGACTGCCGCTTGGGGCCGGCCACGGCGTGGTTCTCCCGGGTGCGGGTCCTCCAACTCCCCGCCCACGGCCTCGACGAGCTGGCCGCGGTCGTCACCCGGGCCACGGCGCACATCGTGCCCGAGCGCGACGGCGGCGGCCCACCCTTCAACGGCCATCTCACCCTGGCCCGGGTCAAGGGACGGCTGGGGCCCCAGGCCCAGAGCGAGCTGGCGGGGATCCCGTTCGACTCGGCCTTCGGAGTCGAGCACGTCGACCTGGTCGCTTCGGCGCCCTCCCCAGGGGGCCACGTCTACTCCACGCTGGTCCGGGCGCCCCTGGGGGGCGGGCTGACGTAGCTCAGGCCTGGGCGCCGCCGGTCAGGTAAGTGGTGATGGCCTGGGCCATGGCCGCTGCGGCCGCCTGCTGGAAGGACGGGGTGACGAGCAGGGCCGCGTCGGTGGCGTTGCGCATGTTGCCGCACTCAATGAGGACCTTGGGCACCGTCGTCAGGTTGAGGCCGGCCAGGTCGTTGCGCGGCTGCAGGCCGTCGATCCCGTCGTAGTCGCTGACGGGCATGGGGGTGCCGCCTACGAAGGCGTTGCGCAGCGTGGCGGCGAAGGCAGCCGACGACGCGACCACGCCGTCGTTCGGGCCGTCCGCGGTCGGCTCCAGCACGGTGAAGCCGCGCCCGTCGGATGGGCCGCCGTCGGCGTGGATGTCGACCGCCACGTCGGCGTGGGCCTCGTTGACGATGGCGGCCCGCGTCGTGACGCACGGCCCGACGCCGGCGTTGTTGGGCCGCGTGAGCACCACGGTGGCCCCCTCGGCCTGCAGATCGGCCTGCAGGTCCGTTGCCACGTTGAAGTTGAACTGCGCCTCCGTGTAGCCGCCGTCCGTCGCCGTCCCCGTCGTGTCGCACGGCTCGGTCCCCGTGCCGTTGAAGACCGGCGCGTCAATGAAGCTCGGCGCGCTGTAGTTGAGGCCGTTGTGACCGGGGTCGATCCCGACCACCTCGCCGGCCAGTGGCTCGGAGCCCACCGCCAGCCAGTACCCGCCCCCCGAGGGCGTGACCGCCAGGCCCACCACCGGGCCGGGCAGGGAGGTGCCGCCGAGCGACCCGAAGTAGCGGGCGTCCCCGTAGGTGAAGATGCCGCCGTCGCGGGCCACCAGCCAATAGCCCCCGCCGTTGGGGGTGGCGGCCATGCCGACCACGGGCGCGTTGAGTTGGAGCGAGCCGGCCGAGCCGGCGAAGGCGGCGTCGCCGTAGTTGAAGATGCCGCCGTCAGCCGCCACCAGCCAGTAGCCGCCGCCGTTCGGGGTGGCCGTCATGCCGACGATGGGCGCGTTCAGGCGGAGCGAGCCGGCCGAGCCGAAGAAGCCGGCGTCGCCGTAGTTGAAGATGCCGCCGTCGCGTCCGGCCAGCCAGTAACCACCACCGTCGTGCGTGGCCGCGATGGCGACAACCGGGGCATTGGCGTTCGCCACCGCGTTGGCGCCGATGGCTGTCGCGCCGAAGGGCGCCACCGAGTTGGCCGGCGGAGTGGCGGCCGCACTCGGTGCGGCGGGGAGTGCCAGGCCCAGGCCGGCCAGCACCAGGAGAGGCACGAGCGCAGCCACGCCGCGCCGGGCCCCGGTCCCGTTCACCCCGTGCACTCGTTCACGGCGTCGATGAGCTGGCGCAGGCGGGCGAAGTGGAAGCGGTCGAAACGGAAGGCCAGCCGGGGCAGCTCGGGGTGGTCGTTGCGCTCGGGCGGGAAGGGCCCGGTGGTGCGGATGTTGCCCCGCACGACGATGTCGGCGAAGCGCTTGTTCAGGTCGGCCAGCTCGGCCTTGCTCGGCTGCACCTGCAGCCGCAGCACCAGGAGGTCGCCCACGAAGCGGATGGAGTGGTAGATCCGGTAGAAGCCCAGGATCTCCGCGGCCGCCTCCTCGAGCGTGTTGGTCACCTTGAACAGGGCCTGGTCCTCGGGCGACACCCAGCCGGCGTCGATGGCGCCTTCCCGCACGAAGCGCAGCCACGAGTGCCAGTAGGTGCCACCGGGCGTCTCGACCATGACGACCGGGGCCGGCTCCGCCTTGCCCGTCTGCAACAGCGTGAGCAGTTCGAAGGACTCGTCCTGCGTGCCGAAGCCGCCGGGCAGGACGGCGTAGGCGTGGGACTCCTTAATGAGCATGAGCTTGCGGGTGAAGAAGTAGCGCATCTCGACCAGCTTGGGGTCCTGCGCAATGAAGGGGTTGGCGTCGCCCTCGAAGGGCAGGCGGATGTTGACCCCGAAGGCGCGGTCCCGCCCCGCGCCCTCGAGTCCGGCCGCCATAATGCCGGGACCGGCACCCGTCACGATCATCCAGTCGGCTGCGGCCAGCTTGGCCGCCAGGTCACGGGCCAGAAGGTAGATCGGGTCGTCGGGCTTCGTGCGGGCCGAGCCGAACATGGTGACCTTGCGCACGTGGCGGTAGGGGCGGAAGACCCGGAAGGCCTCCGCCATTTCGGCCAGGGCCGTGTTGGCGATCTTGAGGTCGCCGACCGACGTGCCCTCGTGGGCCAGGTCGCTCAGCGAGCCGATCATGTCCTGCAGCTCGCGGGACTGGGCCGTCGACAGGTCGTTGCCCTCGGTCAGGACCTCAAAGGCGCGCTGGCGCACCGCCGCCTCGGTCTCGGTCTCGGTCTCGTCGGTCACGCGCCCGCCGCGGCGTACAGCGTCGAGCGCTGCACCAGCGGACGCCCGATCGGCGCCACAATGGCCTCGAGCTCCTCGACGCCCATGCGTTGCCCGTGCTGCGCCCCCGCCGCCCGTGAGATGTTCTCGTCCATCAACGTGCCGCCCAGGTCGTTGGCCCCGGCGCGCAGCAGCTGGCGTGCGCCCTCGGCGCCCAACTTCACCCAGCTCACCTGAATGTTGTCGATGTCGCCCGCATAGGCGATGCGCGCCACCGAGTGCATGAGCACCGTCTCGCGGAAGGTGGGTCCCCGCCGGGCCTTGCGCTGCAGGTAGATCGGGGTGGCCATGTGCACGAACGGCAGCGGCACGAACTCAGTGAAGCCGCCGGTCTCGCGCTGTAAGGCCCGGGTGCGCACCATGTGGCGGGCCCAGCTCACCGGGTGCTCCACCGAGCCGAACATGATGGTGATGTTGGAGCGCAGGCCGACGCTGTGCGCCGTGCGGTGCGCCTCGAGCCATTCCTCGGTGTTGATCTTGTCGGGGCAGATGATGGCCCGCACCTCGTCGTCGAGGATCTCGGCCGCCGTCCCCGGCAGCGTCTTGAGGCCCGCCTCCTTTAGGCGGGTGAGGTACTCGGCCAGGGGCACCTCGGAGCGGCGCGCCCCCTCGGTCACCTCCAGCGCGGTGAAGCCGTGAATGTGGATGTCGGTCGATGCGGC
>DATCEZ010000175.1:0-11949 GCA_036509775.1 Acidimicrobiales bacterium | reverse complement strand
GTCGGCTCACCCAGGCCCAGGCGATCGAGGCGTTCACGGCGGTCTGCATCGCCATCAACATCCGATACAAGGCCCGGACGTACGTGCGCATGGGGGGCATCTAGGGCGATGCGCTTGTTCGACACGGCCCGGGGGGAGGTCGTGGAGCTCGCCCCCGGTCCCATCGTCACGATGTACAGCTGCGGGATCACCCCATACGACTCGGCCCACCTGGGGCACGCTCAGGTGTACCTGACGTTCGACATCCTGCAGCGTCGGCTGCGCGACCTCGGTCATGAGACGAGGTGCGTGCGCAACGTCACCGATGTCGACGACGACATCCTGCGCAAGGCCCGCGAGCTCGGCGTGCACTACCTCGACCTGGCCGCTGAGGAGATGGCCCGCTTCGACTCCGACATGGGGCTGCTCAACCTGTTGCCGGTGTACTCCGAGCCGAGGGCCACCTCAGCCATTTCCGAGATCCTGTCCCTGATCGGCGCCGCCCTCGCAGGCGGTTTTGCCTATGAGTCCGGCGGCTCGGTCTACTTCAGCGTGGCCAGCTTCGGCGCGTTCGGCCGCATCAGTGGCTACGACCGGGAGCGCATGCTGGAGCTGGCGGCCGAGCACGGCGGGAACCCCGGGGACCCAAACAAGCGCGACCCGCTCGACTTCGTGTTGTGGCAGCCGTCGCTGTCCGACGAGCCGGCGTGGGAGTCGCGCTGGGGACCGGGACGGCCCGGCTGGCACATTGAGTGCTCAGCGTTGGTGCTGCGTGAGCTCGGTGAGACGATCGACATCCACGGCGGCGGGCGCGACCTCGTCTTCCCGCACCACGAATGCGAGACGGCGCAGTCCGAGGCCGTGACGGGGCAGCCCTTCGTCCGGCTCTGGTTCCACGTCGGCCTGGTTGGCCTGGACGGGACCAAGATGTCGAAGTCGCTCGGCAACCTCGTCTTCGTGGGTGACCTCTGCAAGGAGTGGGACCCGGCGGCGGTGCGGCTCGCCCTGCTGGCCCACCACTACCGCGAGGACTGGGAATGGCGCACCGACGAGGACATGCCGGCGGCGGCGGCCCGCCTGGCCCTGTGGCGCAGCGCCGGCGATGGCGATGGGTCGGCTGGTGACGGGTCGGCCGGTCTGGCCGCGGTGCGGGCGGCCCTCGACGACGACCTCGACACGTCGGCCGCTCTCCGCGCGCTCGATGACGAGGCCACGGCGGGGCGGTCGGTGGCCGACGGGGCCCGCCTCCTCGGCGTGTAGGTGTGATTGGTGTGACTGCCTGACGCTCCGATCGACTTGACGCGCTGATCGGCCTGACCGTCGAACAGGTGGGCGGGGCCACGCGAGGTGGTCCAGTACCCTTGGTGGACCACGAACGGAGTCCGGACCAGGGAGTGAGAGCGCCCGGCCGGCGGAGTAGGAAAGGGTGCACACGATGCCAGGCGTCATCTCGGTTGGTCTTCCCGACGGCTCGACACGGGAACTGGCTGAGGGCACGACGGGCATTGAGCTGGCCCAGTCCATCGGGTCCCGCCTGGCCAAGGCCGCGGTGCTCGTCACCGTGGACGGCCGGGAGACCGACCTGGAGCTTCCACTACCCGACGGGGCGCAGGTCGCCATCGTCACCGCCGACTCCGATGCCGGCCGGGAGGTGCTGCGCCACTCGACGGCGCACGTGCTGGCCCAGGCGGTTCGACGTTTGTGGCCGGGCGCCAAGTACGCCATCGGTCCCGTCATAGAGAACGGCTTCTACTACGACTTCGAGCTGCCGGGCGGGGCCCACTTCAGCGAGGACGACCTGGACCGCATTGACGCCGAGATGCGGGCCATCGTGAAGGAGGACCAGCCCTTCGTGCGCCACGAGCACACGTTGGAGGAGGGCCTCGAGATCTTTGCCGACCAGCCCTTCAAGCAGGAGATCATTCAGGCCGTCGGGACCGGGGCCGATGAGGTCGATGCCGCCGGTTCGGTGGTCAGCACCTATCGCAACAACGACGCCTTCATCGACCTGTGCCGCGGGCCGCATGTGCCCTCGACCAGCCGGCTCGGTCACTTCAAGCTGATGCGGGTCGCCGGGGCCTACTGGCGCGGCGACGAGAAGCGCGAGCAGCTCCAGCGGATTTACGGTACGGCCTGGGAGTCGGAGAAGGCGCTGGCCGCCCACCTGCACCAGCTGGAGGAGGCCGAGCGGCGCGACCACCGCAAGCTCGGCGCGGAGCTCGACCTCTTCTCCTTCCCCGAGGAGATCGGGTCCGGGCTCGCCGTCTTCCATCCAAAGGGGGGGACCATCCGCCGGCTGATGGAGGACTATTCGCGGCAGCGCCACGTGGAGTCGGGTTACGAGTTCGTCAACTCGCCCCACATCACCAAGAGCGCCCTGTTCGAGCAGTCGGGCCACCTGGACTGGTTCGCCGAGGGCATGTACCCGCCGATGGAGCTGGACGGCGGGCAGCGGTACTACCTCAAGCCGATGAACTGCCCGTTCCACATCCTCGTCTACAAGAGCCATCAGCGCTCCTACCGCGAGCTGCCCATGCGCCTCTTCGAGTTCGGCACGGTCTACCGCTACGAGAAGTCGGGCGTGCTGCAGGGCCTGACCCGCGTGCGGGGCATGACCCAGGACGACGCGCACATCTTCTGCACCCGCGAGCAGATGGATGCCGAGCTCGTCCGGACCATGCACTTCGTCCTGGGCCTGCTGCGCGACTACGGCCTGAACGACTTCTACCTGGAGCTGTCGACCAAGCCGCCCGGCAAGGCCGTCGGCTCCGACGAGGACTGGGCGGTCGCCACCGAGGCGCTGCGCACCACTGCCATCGAAATGGGCCTGGAGCTCGTCATGGACGAGGGCGGCGGCGCCTTTTACGGCCCGAAGATCTCCGTGCAGGCCCGCGACGCCATCGGCCGGACCTGGCAGATGTCGACGGTGCAGCTCGACTTCCAGCTGCCGCAGCGCTTCGGGCTGGAGTACACGGGCGCCGACAACCAGCGCCACCAGCCGATCATGATCCACCGGGCGCTCTTCGGCTCGGTCGAACGCTTCATGGCCGTCCTCATTGAGCACTACGCGGGCGCGCTGCCGACATGGCTGAGCCCCGAGCAGGTCCGTGTCCTTCCGGTGACGGACACCCATGCCGACTACGCCCACACCGTCGTGGAGGCCTGCGCCGCGGCCGGCCTGCGGGCCACGGTCGATGGCACCGGCGAGAAGATGGGCGCGTTGATCCGCCGGGCCAAGCTGGCGAAGATCCCCTATGTGCTGGTCGTGGGCGATCAGGACGTGGCGGCAGGGACGGTCGGGGTGAACCGGCGCGGCTGGACGACCCGGCCCGAGCACGGCGTGCCGGTGGCCGATCTGGTCAAGGAGGCCGTGGCCGAGGTCGAGCGCAAGGGCTTGCCCGAGGACAGGGCGCCGGCGGCGCCGGCCCCATGAGCGGGCGGCGGGTCGCAGCGTGAGCCTCGACCACCTCTGGGCCGGGTGGCGGCGCGAGTACATAGTGGAAGCCACCGAGCGCGAGCGGGTCGGGGGCATCTCTCACGACGAGGCCGACTGCGTCTTCTGCCGGCTGGCGGCCAGCGGTCCGCCCTCGGAGGACAACCTCGTGGTGTGGCGAGGCGAGAAGGCCTTCGTCGTCATGAACGCCTACCCCTACGCCAGCGGGCACGTCCTCGTGCTGCCCCTGCGGCATGTGGGATCACTGGCGGAGCTGACCCCGGACGAGTCGGCCGAGGTGTGGGCCGCGACGCAGGCTGCCGTAGCGGCCATAGAGGCGGCCTACGAGCCTGACGGCCTCAACATTGGGGCGAACCTGGGCCGGGCGGCCGGCGCGGGGCTGCCGTCGCACCTCCATCTCCATGTCCTGCCGCGCTGGTCGGGCGACACCAACTTCATGACGGCGGTGGCCGAGACCCGTGTCATGCCCGAGACGCTGCAGCTGTCCTGGAAGAGGCTCAGCGACGCCTGGCCCGGATAGTCCGCTACCCCCCGAGGCCGAGGCCGAGGCCGGGGCCGCAGAGCCGGTTGTCACCGTCGGCACGCGTCCCGGCGACGAGCTGGTCGTCGCGGCGGCGGAATCGATCGACGGGACCGCGCCGGGTGACCCGACCGTCCCCGCCGCCCGCCGTCGCCTGGGCCGTCTGCTGCGCCGGGCGTGGCCGATGCTGCGCATCATCTTCGGCTTCGCGCTCGCCATCTTCGTGCTGTGGGCGCTCTCGTCCAAGACCTCCGAGCTCGAGGGTTTCAACACCGCCTTCCGGCATTTCAACTGGTGGTGGGTGGCGCCGGCGGTCATCGTCGAGATTGCCTCGTACTTCTGCTTCGCCGCCATGCAGTTCGAGCTGCTCAAGGCGGGCCACCTCCGGGCACCCTGGACGCCGCTGGTGAAGCTCACCTTCGCCTCGCAGGCGATCACCAATTCGCTGCCGATCGGCAACGCGGTGTCGTCGGTCTACGGCTTCCGCTGGTTCCGCCGCTTCGGCGCCGACAACACCTTGGCCGTTTGGGCCCTGGCCGGGACCCTGGTGGCGGCGATTGTCAGCCTCTCACTCGTTGCCATACTCGGGCTGGGCGTGGCGGCGCAGGAGGGTGCGTCGCTGGACCTGGTTCCCGTCCTCATCGGCACCTTCGTGGTCACCCTCGGCATCGGGTCGCTCTTCGTCTACGAGCGCCCACTCCATGCCGTGCTGTCCTGGGCGGTGAGGCTGTCGGTCGCCGTCATCGGACGCCCCCGGGGCGACACCGTGGCTCTCATCGATCGCATCACCGCCTGGATGACCGCCGTGCGACTCAACTGGACGGAGATCAGTCGCATCATCTCCTGGGGCGCGCTGAATTGGCTGCTCGACTGCGCCTGCTTCGCCATGATGTTCAAGGCGCTCGGCGCGCCGGTCCCGTGGAAAGGGCTGCTGCTCGCCTACGGCGCCGGACAACTGGCAGCCTCGCTGCCCATCACCCCCGGCGGCCTCGGTGTGGTCGAGGGCTCCATCACCGTCGCGCTCGTGGCATTCGGCGCGCCCAACGAGAGCACGGCTTACGCCGTGCTGCTCTACCGCCTGATCAGCTTCTGGATGATTCTGGTGGTGGGCTGGTTGTTCATCGGCCAGCTCGCCCTGCAGGTGCGCCGCGGGCGCTGGACCCGCCAGGCCCTGGCCAGTGAGGTCGAGGCCGGGCCCGAGGCCTACGGGACGTCCCCCGCGGGAGGGGCCGGATGACCCGCACCCGCACCCGCACCCGGATCGCCTCCCTGGCCGCCGCCATCGTCCTGGCGGCGACGCTCCTGGCCGCGTGCTCGACCGCCCGCAGCGACTTCGGCACGACGGATGCCTCGTGTTACCTGGCGCTGCCGACAGCGGCCAAAGCGGTGGGCGGCCACGGCCACCTGGAGGGCGTGCGCAAATACACCCTGGGCAGCCTGCGCAACGTGGCGCCGCGGCTCTACAGTCGGTTGGCCGACGACGTGTCCAAGAACCAGGCGGTCTGCATCGCGGGATACTCGGGCCACTTCACCTCGTCGGAGGTCTCCAAGGCGATGGGTCAACCGTCGGGCACCCTGGCCGTGGCGGTCGTCGCCACCCCGGGCAACAAGCTTCTCGGCACGCTGATCCTGACCAAGCTCCCGGTGCGCTTCCAGCACACGCATCCGTTCTGACGGTCGCCGCTCCACCGCCCGTGCGCTGTCGACGTCCGTTCGCCCCGGGGGGCGTTTTCAAAAACTGTAAGCGGGGTTGTTTAGAGTTTTCGTAGCCAATGGGCGGGTTCAGGTGGTCAGCGCAACGGCAACGACCAGCGCCACGTCGCGCAGTTGCTCAGTGCCCGCCGGCGGGGATCGACGCCAGCAGGTGGTCCGGCACGGCGTCGTAGTGGTCGTAGGTCGCGGTGAAGGAGCCCCGCCCGCTCGTGAGGGCGCGCAGGTCGACCGCGTAACGCGTGAGCTCGGCGGTCGGGGCCGTTGCGGTCACCGTCTGGTAGCCCTCATCCGACGCGGCGTTAGTCCCGATGATGCGGGCCCGACGGGCGTGGAGGTCCCCGAGCACGTCGCCCTGGCATTCGGCGGGGATCGTGACGGACAACCGTGAAATCGGCTCCAACACGACCGGACCGGCCTCGGCCATGGCCGCCCGCACGGCCAGGGCGGCGGCCATCTTGAAGCTGACCTCGTTGGAGTCCACCGAGTGCGCCTTGCCGTCGTCCACGGTGACGGCGATGTCGACGACGGGATACCCGTGCACGCCTCCGGCGCCGAACGTCTCGACGACGCCCTTCTCCACGGCGGGGATGTACTGCCTGGGAATGGCGCCCCCCACGACCTCGTCCCGGAAGGCGAAGCCCTCACCACGGCCCAACGGCTCGAGCCGCAGATGGCAGACGCCGAACTGCCCGTGGCCGCCCGACTGCTTCTTGTGCTTCCCCTCCGCATCGGCTGGTCGCGTGATGGTCTCGCGGTAGGGGATGCGCAATTCCTCGCGCTCGACGTGCACATTGCACTTGCGCCCCAGCCGCTCGAGCGTGACGGCGAGGTGCACCTCGCCGCTGACGCCGAGGATCGTCTGGTGCGTCTCGTCGTCGCGGGCCACGGTGAGTGTCGGGTCCTCCTCCTCCAGCCGGTGCAGGGCCGACATGAGCTTGTCGTCGTCGGCCCGAGTCGCCGGCTTGACCGCCACCTGAAACGCTGGCGCCGGCAACGTGGGCGGCGGCACGACGACGGGTTGCCCTTTGGGGGTGAGCGTGTCGCCGGTGTGGGTCCCGTTGAGGCGCGGGACCGCCACGAAGTCGCCCGCCGTGATGGTCATCGCTGGCGCAGTGGTGTGTCCAGCCATGCTCTGCAATGCGTGCAGCCGCTCCTCCTCGCGAGTGCGCACGTTGATGAGGACCGCGTCGGGCTGCAGCGTGCCCGAGAGCACCTTGCAGAGGGAGATCTTGCCCGTGTGGCCGTCGTTGAACGTCTTGGTCACGGTCAGCAGCGTGGGGCCGCCCGGGTCACACGGGATCTCGGCTGTCTCGGTCCCGGCCGTGGCCAGGACGGGCGGGCGCGAGGCGGGCGACGGGCACAGCTCCTCAATGAGGCGGGCCAGGCGGTCGACGCCGACCCCGCTGGCGGCCGAGCAGCACAGCACCGGGAACACGCTGGCCGAAGCGACGCCGCCGGCCAGGCTCTTCTCGAGCTCGCCGTAATCGAGCGTCTCCCCGTTGAGGTAGCGCTCCATGAGGTCGTCGTCGCCGACGACGATCCCCTCCACGAGTTGCTCGTGCACCGTGTGCTCCTCGTCGACCAGGTCGTCGGGGATCGGCCCCTCGTGCCCGACGGGCGGCACGGTGCCATCGACTGCGCTGCCCGCCAGCGGGAGGTCGTAGTGCGTGGCCGTGTCGTCGAGCAGGTCGATGACGCCGTGGAAGTCGGCCTCGTGCCCGATAGGGAGCTCCAGAGGAGCCACCCCGGCGCCGAAGGTCGCACGTATCTCGGCCAGCGTTCGGTCGAAGTCGGCGCGCTCGCGGTCGAGCTTGTTGATGACGATGACCCGCGGCACGCCGAGCCGGGCGGCGGTGCGCCAGGCGTCCTCTGTCTGGGCCTGCACGCCGTCGATGGCGCTGATGACGACCACGGCGAGGTCGACGTTGGCCAGCGCGGTCACCATTTCGCCGGCGAAGTCGGCGTAGCCGGGCGTGTCGAGCAGGTTCACCTTGACCCCGTTGACCGTGAAGGCGGCCAGGCTGGTCGAGATGGACAGTTGGCGAGCCACTTCCTCGGGCTCGAAGTCCATGACCGTGCTGCCCTTCTCAACCGATCCCCGTCGCGCGATGGAGCCCGTGGCGGCCAGGAGAGCCTCGGCGAGCGTGGTCTTGCCGGCGCCGTGATGGCCGACGAGGGCGACGTTTCGGATAGCGGTCGGGTCGTGTGGCACGTGGTCCTCCGTCCTCCGTCGGTCCAGGTCTGCGCCTGCACCGGCTCGTTGGATTGGAGTGTACGACCGCTTCTGCGCCGCTGCTCGGGCGTCCGTTTTGGGGAGCGCCGCCCGCTTCAGCCCGGGCCCGGAGCGCCGCCGCCGCCCGCCCCCGCCAGGGCCGCCAGCTCGGCGTCGTACTCGTGGCGGACGGAGTAGCGGATGAAGAGGGCGAGGGTGTCGATGAGCAGCAGCCACACGGCCTTGAGCGAAATGGTGCTGCCGAACCGCTCGCGGATGCGCACGGGAGCCTCGACAATCCGCGTGTAGCCGAGGCGCCGGGCCAGCACGAGCAATTCGAGGTCGAGCGCGAAGCGGCTCTCGCGCAGCAGCGGCAGCACGTCGGCGATGACCTTGCGGTCGACGAGCTTGATCCCGACCTGGGTGTCCTTGATGTGCAGACGGAAGAGCACCCCGATCAGGTGCTGGTAGCCCCACGAGTAGAGACGGCGTAGCGGGGGATAGTGGACCGAGGAGTCGGGGTGGCGCTTGCTCCCGATGATGATGTCGGGCTCCAGCGACTGCATAATGGAGACGAAGGGGGCGAGCAGCTCGGGGGAGATGTCGCCGTCGGCGTCGATGAAGCCGAGATACCGCCCGCGTCCCATGCCGAGCCCGGCCCGCAGCGCGTGCCCCTTGCCGAAGTTCGTGGCGAACGAGACACGGCGGACCACACTCTCGGGAAAGCCCTCGAGGGTGAAGGGGCTGCCGTCGGTCGAGCCGTCCGACACGGCGATGATCTCGAACGTCATGCCTGACGCGTCCAGCACCCGCACCATGTCCTCGACCGTCGTGCGCAGGCGCGGGCCGGGGTTGTAATACGGGACGACGATCGACACGTCGAGCGTGGGGTCCGGGAGCACGGTCTGCTCGGACGCCGTGTGCTCCGATTCCGGCGCTCCCGCACTCCTCGGCTCGGACTCCGGCACCATCACCTCACGCGCGCCCACCCATGAGGTGGGCAATCCCGGCCGGTGAGGCTACCCGACCCTGTGCCTGTTCAGAAGGCCGCCCCTCCGCCCCGGCGGTCGATCCGCCGCTGCTCCCGCCGCTGCTGTTTTTGGAGCTGGTTGTGCTGGCGCCGCCGACCGCGATGTTGACGTTCATCCCCAGCGCCTTGTGGCCGGGGATGGGGCAGTCGATGTCATAGGCGCCCTTCTTGAGGGTCACGCTGAGCTTCGCGCTCTGCCCCGGCGAAATGTCCTTGGTCATGGCCATCTTGACGCCGGGGCCGCTGATCATCAGGGCGTGGGTGGTCTGGCCCTTGTTCTGCGCCACGAAAGTGTACTTGCCGGTTTTGAAGGTGGTCTTGGACAGGGCGATGTGGAAGTCGGTCTCGACGGCCTTGACCGTGGTGACGCTGGCGGCCGAGGCCGTCGCAGCCGCCACCACGGTGGCCCCGGCGGCAGCGGCCGGCGCGACGAGCGAGGCGGAGGCGGCCTATCGGATGGAGTGCATGGGAGTCCTCTGTGGTCGATGTCGCGTTGATGTCACAGGTGTGAGTACGGCCAAGATCCCCTCGGGGATTGACTTCGCAGCCGGGTCATGGGAGTCCGGAGAGGCGCTGCGACCTGGTGCGGAGCACCCTAGCGGCCCTCTCTCGCCCCTTCGGGGCAGGGCCAACAGCCGTGCGGCCAGTTCGCAGGGTCCTCCGGTTCTCGGGGGCCGATGGTAAACTTTTGTTTGCAGCGCCCGAACCCTGTCTTGGGCCCGCGCACGACGAGGAGCTTCATGTTCGACGGTCGTTGGCGAACAGCCGTCGATCGGACCACCGGTCCGGTCGGCGAGACACTGCACCGCCATGGCATCACCGCAGATGTGCTCACCGCGACCGGCCTTGTGTCGGCGACGGCCACTGCCGTCCTGGTGGCGTCGGGGCACCTCCACATCGCCATCATCTTCCTGATCATCACCGGCATGCACGACTTGTTTGACGGGCCGGTGGCCAAGGCGGCGGGCACGGCATCGGTGCGTGGCGCCTTCTTCGACTCGGTCACCGACCGCATCGCCGATGCCGTCCTGATGTTCGGGTGCGCCTGGTACCTGCTGAACCGGGGGGAGGGTCACCTCGCGCTGCTGCCCATGGCCATCTTGGGGGTGACCGCGCTCGTCTCCTACGAGCGGGCCAAGGCGGAGTCGCTCGGGCTCTCCGCAAAGGGCGGGCTCATGGAGCGGGGCGAGCGCATGTTCCTGCTCGGCGTCGCCTTCTTGAGCACGGTCATCTTCGTGCCGGTGCTCTGGATCCTGCTCGTCCTGATTTCGTTCACCGCCATCTCCCGCTTCGTCAAGGTCTGGAACGCCGCCTCGGGGCGCGACGCCGTCATCCGGCGTCGCATTGAGGCCTGGCGTGAGGGCCGCGTCGACTCGCGCTGGCGGGCCTGGCGCGAGTCCCGCGAGTTCATCGGCGTGCCCCGTCGCGAGTTGGCCCGGACGACGGGTCGCCGGCGCGCCCGCGCCCGGCGGCAGGAGACGGTGAGCAGCCGTTCCGGCCGCACCTTGCGTGAGCGTCGTCGTGCCACCCGTGGTCAGCATGCCGGCGGCACCAGTGCGCGCCGCACCGCCCGCCGCACACCTCCCGCGGCCTGAATCAGCCTCCTGGAGCGGCCGTCGTGACAGCCTCCGGCCGTCGTCGCGCCATGACGAAGTACCTCATGTACCGCGGCATGGCGACCGGCATGGGCCACATGCCCCTGCCGCTGGCCGACGGCATTGCGCGCGGGGTGGCGCGGTTTCTGGCGCTCCGGGGCGGTCCTGCCCTGGCCATGAACGAGCGCCACATGCGCCGCGTGCTGGCCAGCGAGTGCGTGGACGGTGTCGAGCCCGACCCGGCCATGGTGCGGCGCTGGAGCACCCGGACCTTCGACTCCTACGCGCGCTACTGGTGCGACGGGGCCCGGCTGCCCTATGAGAGTGAGGCCGGCGTGCGCGCCCGTTGGCAGCTGCTCTCGGGGCATGAGCACCTGCGCGCCGCCATGGACCGGGGGCGCGGCATCGTGATGGCGTTGCCCCACGTCGGGAGCTGGGAGTGGGGCGGCGCCTGGCTCGGGCTCGAGGACATGCCCATGACCGCCATCGTGGAACGGCTGGAGCCCGAGGAGCTCTTCGAATGGTTCATCGGGAAGCGGGCCGCCATGGGGCTGACGGCGGTGCCGCTGGGTGACGGCTCGAGCTCGGCCCTGCTGCGCGCGCTCAAGGCCAACGAGATCGCCGGCCTCGTCAGTGATCGGGACATGGTCGGCAACGGGGTGGAGGTCGAGTTCTTCGGTGAGAAGACGACGCTGCCGGCGGGCGCGGCCACTCTGGCCCTGCGCACGGGGGCGCCGCTCCTTCCCGTTGTCGTCTACTCAGGACCCGGCAATTGGCACACGGGCGTGATCCACCCCCCGCTCGACACCTCGCGCCAGGGCAGAATGCGCGAGGACATCGTGCGGGTGACCCAGGACCTCGCCACCACCTTCGAGCACGACATCCTGGCCCGTCCCGAGCAGTGGCACCTGTACCAGCCCAACTGGCCGAGTGACCCCCGGTGAGGATCGCCATGGTCTCGCCGTATGCGCTCGGGAGCATCGGCGGCGTGCAGGGACAGGTGGTCGGGCTGGCCCGCACGCTGCGCGCCCACGGACACGAGGTGACCGTGGTGGCGCCCGCGGCGGACCCCGCCGAGGTGGCGGCGGACGTGGGGGATCACCATGTCGTCGGCAAGCCCGTGGGACTGCGCTCCAACGGGTCGGTGGCACCGGTCGCCCCCTGGCCGACGGCGGCGGCGCGGGCCGAGCGTTTCGTCCGGCGCGGCCGCTTCGACGTCGTGCACGTGCACGAACCACTCGCGCCGATGGTCGCCTACGGGCTGGTGCTCCGTTCGCCGCTGCCGATGGTGGGGACGTACCACCGGGCCGGTGTCAGCCGTTGGGTCCGTCCGCTCCATCCGTTGACACAGCTGGTCGGGCGCCGGCTGCAGGTCCGTGTGGCCGTCTCGGAGGCAGCCCGCGAGACGGGCCTGCGTGAGGGTGGTGGCGCGTTCGAGGTGTTGTT
>DATCEZ010000174.1:0-2554 GCA_036509775.1 Acidimicrobiales bacterium | reverse complement strand
CGTGGCCGCCCCCCGTGCGGCGCGCCGGCACGGCGACCAGGCTCTGGCCGTCGTCGGTGACCCGCACCGCCACGTCCGGGTCGTCGAAGGTCAGCAGCACCTCGACGACGCGCACCTCTTCGGCGTGCTTCAGCGCGTTGGTCAGGGCCTCCTGCACCACCCGGTAGACCGTCAGTCCCGCGGCCGGGGACAGTTCGAAGGGCGCGCCGACGTGCCGTACCGAGACGTCCAGTCCGGTGCCCCGCACCCGCTCGATGAGTGCGGTGAGGTCCCCGAGTCCCGGCTGGGGCGCGTACGGGGTCCGACCGTTGGCGTTCCTGTTGGCGACGACGGCGGCTGTGCTGCTGCCGTCGCTCCGGTCGGCCGGTGCTTGCGCCGGCGCCGGCTCGTCGCGCAGGACGCCGAGCATGCGTCGCATGTCGGTCAGCGCCTGGCGTCCGGTGCTCGAGACCTCGTGGATCGCTTCGGCCGCCCGCGCCGGGTCGCCGGCCTGGGCGAGGGACGCGGCGTCGGCCAGGGTGACCATGACCTGAATGTTGTGCGACACCACATCGTGCATCTCGCGCGCAATGCGGGCGCGTTCGGTCACTGCCGCCAGCGTCGCCTGCTGGTCGCGCTCGAGCTCCAGCCGCTGCGCCCGCTCGGCCAGCCAGTCGAGCTGGCTGCGCAGGGCGCGCACCACGACCCCGGCGAGCAGCGCCGTGAAGACCAGACCCGTCAGGAAGACGATGGACCGGACGTTGTTCAGCACCGGCTCCCAGCGCACGGTGGCCATCACGACGCCCGTCTCGAGGATGAGCACGGCCGCCGTGACGAGGCGCCATTCGGACTCGAGGGCCACCGTGTAGAGGGCGACGAGCAGCGCCATATCGGCCAGGCCGGGGCCCGTGACGAACCACTGGAGGAAGGCCACCGCCGCAATGACCAGGAACACGGTCATCGGCGCCCGGCGCCGGAAGACCAGCGGGAAGACCAGCGCGGCCACAAACCAGAGGCTGGGGCGGACCGTCCCCCGATGGACGAGCCAGCCCGAGCACAGGAGGAAGAGGCCGACGGCCAGGACGAGGTCGACGAGCGTGGCGAAGCGGTGGTCGAAGGCCCGCACCCACTGCCAGATTCTCCAGGCGCCGTCGTCCCGACGATCGTGCAGCTTGGCGGGCGGCCCCGCCCGTGGGTGCCGGGGCTGGAGCCACTCGGGGTAGAGGTGACGTGAGCTGGGGGCCATCGGATCCTTCGTTCCCAGGCGGGCAGACCATGGTACTGCCGCCTGCACAGGGCCCCTGGCCGGGACGGATCCGGGTGTCACCTTCCCAGCCTCCCTGCTCGGGACCGGACCCAGCTCATCCTGAGGAATGAAACCCGGGTCGAGCGGATCATTCCTGCGGGCGATTCGACCGGGCGCCAAACGGATTTACCTACGAGGTGCGAAGCCGACGGGCGACGCGAGGCAGCGGGTGTGGTCCGCCCCGAGCACGCAGCGCACCTCGCGTCGCTCGTGGACCGGGCGTGGCGGCGGAGCTCAGCCCCCGGCGCGGGCGGCAGCCTCCCGGCAGGCCTCCAGATCGTCGAACGCCCGGGCCACGTCCTCGGGGGTGAAGGCGAAGAAGAGCGCGGCCACCGCATCGGCGCCGGCCTCCGCGTAGCGCTCGACCCACTCGGGCGTGAGCTGGTTGAAGTACGGGCAGACCGTGATGCGGACGTCGGCGAGGCTGCGCCCGACCGCTTCGAGCTCCTGGTCGAGCTCGGCCAGGCCGGCCGCCAGCTCATCGGGCGACCGGTTGAAGGTGTGCCACCCCTGGCCGTGGCGGGCGACCCGGCGCAGCGCGGCCGGTGTCTCGCCACCGATGTGGACGGGTGGCGGCTGCTGCACGGGCTTGGGGAACATTTCGCAGGGCGGGAGGTCGTAGGCCTCGCCGTGGAAGGAGGACGTCTCGTCGAGCCAGAGCGTGCGCAGGACCTGGAGATACTCGTCGGTGCGGCGCCCCCGGCGCCCCCAGGGCACGTTGAGCACGTCGAACTCCTCCTTGAGCCAGCCCACGCCGATGCCGAGGTCGACCCGGCCGCCCGAGAGCCAGTCGAGCGTGCTGACCTCCTTGGCGGTGTAGACGGGGTTGCGCTGGGGGAGGAGCAGCATGGCCGTGCCGAGTCGCACCGTGGAGGTACGGGCCGCCAGGTAGGTCAGCGTGACCATCGGCTCGAGCAGCCCGCTCCCCGGCGGGGCGGGCATGCGCCCGTCCTCGGCGTAGGGGTAGTGGCTCTCGTACTGGTCGAAGAGCACGACGTGCTCACCGACCCAGATGGTCCCGACGCCGCGCTCCTCGGCCCTCTCGGCGACGGCGTCGAGCAGCCCGGCGGTGGTCATGGGGCTGGCGGTCGGCACCCAAAGGTCGAACTTCACGTCACGCTCCTAGTCCTCGGCACACGAAGGCGCAGATTTCGTCGGCGGCCAGCGGGGCGGGAATCGGCTCGGGCTCACCGGCGCGGACCGACAGCGCACCGTAGATCTGCTGGCCGATGAGCACGACCGCGCGTTCGGCGTCCAGATCGGCGCGGA
>DATCEZ010000173.1:0-21396 GCA_036509775.1 Acidimicrobiales bacterium | reverse complement strand
GCTCTCGGACGGCTCCGCCGCCACGGGTGCGGTCCCGGCGGGGACCCTCTACGCGGGCTACGCCCCGGCCGGAGCCTTCGAGCTGACGGTGGACGGCCACACGTTGACGCGGCAGCCGGCGTTCGGCTGGGGCGCCCAGTACGCCGTGACGGCCAAGGGCCAGGCCAGCCTCTCGCTCTCGCAATTCCCACTCGTCCCGCTCGCCGTGCTCCTCGAACTGGCGGCCTGGGTGGTCCTGGTGCTCGCCGTGATCGGCCGGCCGCGCCGGGCGCGGGAGTCGGTCGCGGCGACCTCGCCTTTGGTCGCAGAGACGCTGCTCATCAGTGAGACGGTGACACTGTGACGCCGGCCCACCTGAGCCGCGAGCACCGGTGGCGCGTGATCGCCCTCGTGGTGCTCGTCGTCGCCGGTGTCGGCATCGCCGTCGGTGTGAAGGGCACCCCGGCGCCGGTGGGCGCCGCGCCCAATCCGGGCGCGCTGGTTGGCGCGCCCGATGCCGAATCGACCGCCTGGTACTGCACGGGGCAGTCGACCGCGGGCGGCGTGTCGCCTGGCTTCCTCGTGCTGACCAACACGACGGCAAAGCCCGTCACCGCCGACATCACGGCCATCTCCGACACGGGTGCCACCGCGCACGCCGCCACGGCCGTTCCGCCACGGGGCGCGGTGGCGCCGGCCATCCCCGCGCTGTCATCGGGGTCCTGGGAGTCCGAGACGGTCATCACGTCTGGTGGTGGGGTGGCGGTCACCCAGACGATCAGCAACGTCCTGGGCTGGTCCCAGGCGCCTTGTCAGAGCACCACTTCGGATCAGTGGTACTTCGCCGGCGGCTCCACCGCGGCCGCCAACGCGCTCTACGTCTCCCTCCTCAACCCGACGTCGACACCGGTCGTCGTCGATCTGAGCTTCGTCACGTCGGCGGGCACGGTGCATCCCATCAACTACCAGGGGATCGTGCTGCCGGCGGGGCAGGTGGTGGTGGAGAACGTGACGACCGAGGTCCAGCAGATCTCCACCATCAGCACGGTGGTGACCACCCGGACCGGCCGCGTCGTGGCCTCCGAGGTGCAGGGGATCGTGGGTGCCGGGGAGACATCGGGCGGCGTGTCGCTCGTGCCGGGCGTGATGGCGGCCCAGTCGCACTGGGCCATCCCCCAAGCCCAGGAGGTCCCGGGCGCCTCGACCGAAATCGACGTGTTCAACCCCGGGACCACGACCGAGTCGGTCACAGTCCGCTTCCGCCTGCCGTCGGGCCCGCTCACACCGTTGACGCAGAAGATCCTCCCCGGCACGACATGGCCCATCTTCACCAGCACACAAACGCGGATCCCCGCCAACGAGACCTACGCCACCGCCATCGATGCCACGGGGGGGTCCGGTGTCGTGGTCAGTCGGTCGGTGGCTCTCTCCACCACCGCGACGCCGCCGCCACAGGCGGGCGTGGTGGTGGCCGTGGGCGGGCTGAGTACCGACTCGCCCAGTGGCGAGTGGGTGGTTCCCCCGCCGGGAACGAGCGACAGCCCTGCAGTGAGCGGGGCTGCGCCGGCCTACCTCGCCCTGTTCAACTCCTCGACGACAGCGGAGACCTACAACGCGGCAGCCACGACGGCGACCGGGAGCAAGGTCGTCGCCACCGGCACCGTGGCGCCCGGGACCGCCGTGCTGGTGTCGGGTTCGCCTCTCACCGCGGCGGGTCTGAACCCGATTGTCGTGCGTGCGTCGGGACCGATGGCCGTGAGCGAGGATGTCGGCCCCAGCGCCGGCGTCGGCATCGTCGCCATGCCCGGCATCCCCCTGGCCGCGGCCATCGGCGGTTGAGCGTTCGGGCTACAGACGGCGGCGCTGGGAGCCCCGCCACAGGGCGCGGCCACCGGCCAGAACGGCGCCCAACAGCAGCAGGGCAAAGAGCAGGGGTCCCGCAATGCCGATGACGCCTTCGACGCCCGTGACAAAGCCCCCGACGCTGGCGTGCCATGCCCGCACCAGGCCGGACTCGGGCAGGGGGCTCGGTGCGGGCGCGGGAGAGCGCTCGCTGACCGTGACCGTCAACGTCGAGTACGACGTCTGGTTCCCCAGCAGCTGCAGCTGACCCTGGAGCTGCTCAATCTGGGACTGAATGGCGTTCAGCTGGTCCTGCACGGCCAGGACGTCACCGACCGTGTCGGCCTTGGCCAGGATGCTGAGGTATTGCTGGCGGCTGGCCACCAACGCGGTGATGCGCGACTGCAGGTCGACGTACTGGCCGGTGACGTCAGTGGCCTTGGACGTGAGGCCGGACGTCTTGCCGAGGGCCTCGGCGCGTGTCAGCACTGCGGCGAAACTCTGTACCGGAACCTGGAGTGTCACGCTGCCCGACGGGGCGCCTCCGCTCGCCGCGCCCGACTGCGTCTGCGAGTTGGCCACGAAGCCGCCGTACGCGCCGGCCAATGCGGTCAATTGCGTGATCGTCCGGCTCAGCTTGTCGCTCGTGACGGTCAGGCCGAGGGAACCGGTCTGCTCAATTTTGGCGGACTGGCCGACGGTTCCGTTCGGCACGTCCGGAGCGTTGGCCGGCGTCGTCGGTGCGGTGTCGTGCTGCGCTCCTTTGGACGCGCCCGATGACGTGTTCGCACTGAACGGGGCGGCGGCGCTGGCCTGCGGCGAGCCGTTGGCGGAGAGGGCGGGCGTCGTTGTCGTCGTGGACGCGGGGGCGGAATGGGCCGGCCGGGTCACTGTCGGGTGCGCCGGCCCGGCCAAGACGGTCGGATGCGCCGGGCCGCGCGCCAGGGTGCCGACCACCCCGGCCAGGACCAGAAGGACGACGATGGCGGCGGCGACCGAAAGGGCCCGGTGGCGGGACGCGACGCCCAACAGACGGTGCACGCCGCCAGACGCACCCGTGCGTGCCTCGTTGTCGTCCACACGTTCGTCGCCGTCCCCCGGGTCGCGTCCTAGGGCACGCTCCAGAATGTCGTCGGGACCGGAGACGGGCGTCTCGAAGGTGGCCGCGGCGCCTGCCAGGAGCGAGGACAGGCGGTCGTCGTCGAGCATCGTCATCGGGCGGTCTCCTCGGTGCGAGGCGCTTCCCCGGCGCCGGCCAGCGCGCACAGGGCGGGGTCGGCCGCCAGGCGGCGGCGGGCTTCATGAAGGCGGGACTTCACCGTGCCCGGCCGCCGGCCGATGGCGAGCGCAATGTCGCGCTCGCTGAGGTCGGCGTAGTAGCGCAGAACGACGGGGACGCGCAGGGACAGCGGTAACTGCTGCAGCGCGGCCAGCACCGTCTCGGCCACCTCGCCCTGCTCGGCTCGTGTCTCTGGGTCGGCGCCGGGTGCCTGCACGTGGGCCAGCGGCTCGTCGCCGGCGCGACGGTCGCGGTGCGGGATCTCACTGCGCAGCTTGGAATAGCAGGAGTTGACGACCACGCGGTAGAGCCAGGGCCGGATGCTCGGAATGCCCGAGAGCGAGTCGCGGAAGCGCCAGGCCCGCAGGTAGGCGTCCTGCACGGCCTCCTCGGCATCCGCCCGGTTGCCCAGGATCAGGCAGGCCGTGCGGAAGGACGCCACGTAGCCGTCCTCGAGCCAGTCCGCGAGCTGGTGCTCCACCATCCCCCTTCATGACGCTGCATCACCCGGATCGGTTCGATCCATCCTGTCCGAACAGGGGGGCCTGCTGTGCCTAGCGGGCTGCTGGTCCTTCTGGCGCGCCGGAAGCCGGGTTGGACGGCGGAGGCCAGGGCGGGGGAGCCCACGTCTCGGGGTCGGCAGCATGGCCGGGTACCGCCACTGGTCCCTGGTCGGCGCCTGGAGTGCCGTCCGTCACCGGGTGCTGACCGTGCTCGTGACCGTTGTCGTGACCGACAGAGCCGTCCGTGACGGCATGCTGCCCGTTGCCGCTTCCGCTGCCATTGGAACCGTTGCTGGCGGGAGCGCTGACGGCCGCATCGTGGAAGTGCGGGACAGACTTGGCGCCCTCGTTGTGCACGGGCGACCCGTGGGCCTCGTCGACCAGGCGGGCCACCTCGGCGCCGTCGATGATTTCGTTGTCGAGCAGCGCCCGGGCGATGGCGTTGAGACCGCCACGGTGCTTGCTCAGCACGTCCAAGGCGCGCGCCTCTTCGACACGCAGGATGCGCTCCACCTCGTCGTCGATGATCTTGGAGGTGTTCTCGGAGTAGTCGCGCGTGTGCATGAGGTCTTCGCCCAAGAACACCTGGCCGGCTGAGCCCCATGCCATGGGGCCGATGGCATCGCTCATGCCCCACTCGCGCACCATTTTGCGGGCGAGCTCGGTGTTGCCGACGAGGTCGTTGGCGGCTCCGGTCGACAAGTCGCCGTAGACGAGCAGCTCGGCCACGCGGCCACCCATGCGGACGCACAGAGAGTCCTCGATGTAGTCCCGGGGATGGATGTGCCGCTCCTCCATGGGGAGCTGGTGGGTGACGCCGAGCGCCATGCCGGTCGGGAGGATGGTCACCTTGTGGACCGGGTCGGCGTTCTCGAGCACGTAGGCCAGCACGGCGTGGCCACCCTCGTGGTAGGCGATGCGCTCCTTTTCGCCCTCCGAGAGGACCATGGACTCGCGCCGCTGGCCGAGTAGGACGCGGTCCCGGGCTGTCTCGAAGTCGGCCATGGCGATTTCGAGACTGCCCCGGCGCACGGCGTGCAGGGCGGCCTCGTTGACCAGATTGGCCAGGTCGGCACCGCTCATGCCCGGTGTGCCACGGGCCACGACACTGAGATCGACGTCGTTCGCCATCCGCTTGCCCTTGCAGTGCACGGCCAGAATCGGGAGCCGCTCCTCGAGGTCGGGCAGGGGCACCACGATCTGACGGTCGAAGCGACCCGGCCGAAGGAGGGCCGGGTCCAGAATGTCGGGGCGGTTAGTGGCGGCGATCATGACGACGCCCTCGGAGGTGTCGAAACCGTCCATCTCGGAGAGCATCTGGTTGAGGGTCTGCTCACGCTCGTCGTGGCCACCACCGAGGCCGGCGCCGCGCTTGCGCCCGATGGAGTCGATCTCGTCGACGAAGACGATGGCCGGCGCCTGCTTGCGGGCCGTCTGGAACAGGTCACGCACCCGGCTGGCCCCGACACCCACGAACATCTCCATGAAGTCCGAGCCGCTGACCGACATGAAGGGCACGCCGGCCTCGCCGGCGACGGCTCGGGCGATCAGCGTCTTGCCCGTCCCGGGCGGGCCGACCAGCAGCACACCCTTGGGGATTTTGGCACCGATCTCCTTGAAGCGGGCAGGGGTCTTGAGGAAGTCGACGACCTCGCTGATCTCCTGCTTCACCCCCGTGTAGCCCGCCACATCCTCGAAGGTGGTCGAGGGCCGGTCGCTGCTGAAGGTCTTGGCCTTGGAGCGGCCGATGGACATGATCCCCGACATCTGGCCCTTGGTCTGGCGGCCGATGAAGTAAATGAAGCCGGCGCCGATGGCGATGATGAAGAGGTAGGGGAGCAGGGCCTCGAACAGGTTCGATGACGGGGTCGGGAAGCTGACGGCGACACCGTTGTTGCGCATTTCGGTGACGTCGTTGGGCAGGGACGGGCTGGGGCCCTGGACCGTGTAGGTCACCTCGCCCTTCTTCAGCTTGCCGGTGATCTCCCCGGTGGAATTGGAGATCTGCGCCGTCGAGACCTGCTTGGACGACACATCCTGGAGGAATTGGGTGTACGAGATCGACTTGGCGTTGTTGGTCTTGATGGTGCCCACGGCGAGGAGGATGGCCACAATCCCGATGGCCAGGACCCCCCAGAGCCAGCGCCAGCTCTGCCCCGACGGCTGTCCCTGCTGGGGCGTTCCATCCCCGCCAGCAGGCGCGTTCGGCTTTCCGGCCGGCTTGTCGGCACGCTGGGGGCTCACGGCATCCATGCTAGGCGCCGACCCCGGTCTGTGGTGACCGCCTCGTCACTTGGCGCCCGGGGGGTCCCCCTGCAGGTGGGGGCCCTGTGGGCGCCGGTAACGTCTGTCCGTGACCGATTCCGAGCCCGGCGGGGCGGCTCCCGGCCCAGCGGGCCCACCGGCGCGCTCACCCGGGCCCGTCCCGGACGGGTACGTGCCCCGCGAATGGCTCCAGCAGGCCCCCCCCGTGGTCGCACCAGCTGCACCGCCCCCACCGCCCGGGTGGTCGCCCGCGCCGTCCTCCATGGCCCCAACCCCGCCCATGCCGCCCTACGACACGACCTTCACGAACCTGGCGCCCCCGCCCTCGGTGCTGCCGGCGGCCGACGTGCCCTTCCTCGATACACCGTGGGTCCCTCCGCAGACGAGACGCCAGGGCTGGATGTGGCTCCTGTACGCCGTCATCGGTTTCCTCGTGGGCCAGATCGGTGCGCTGATCTTCGGCTACATCGCGGGCGCCATCGCCGGGAAGACGGCCGCGCAGATGACGGCGATCGCCTCGGCCTCGGTGCCGCCGGAGTGGTACGTCGTCACGACGCTGCTGGGCCTGTGGATCGGCTTCATCGGCGCGCCGTGGCTGGCCAGCCGGACCCAGGGGACGCGCCACTTCTTCCGCGACCTCGGTGTGCGCTTCCGCGTCATCGACCTCCTCGGCATCCTCATCGGCGTCGGCGGCCAGATCCTCGTCGCCATCATGTACGCGCCGTTCCAGCACGACATCAAGAATTTCAACGGGCCGTCCCAGCGCCTGACCGGCGCATCGCACGGCGCCGGCTTCGTCGTCATCGCCATCGCCACCGTGCTCCTGGCGCCGGCCATGGAGGAGCTCTTCTTCCGGGGACTGCTCTTGAAAGGGTTGGTTCGCGTCTTCACGAAATTGGGGGCGGTCGGCGGCGCCCGAGTCGCCGGAGTCATCCTGGCCGTGATCGTCGACGGGCTTCTCTTCGGCCTTGCGCACGGTGAATGGATTCAGTTGGCCGGCCTGGCCACCTTCGGCGCCATCCTGGCCGCCGTTTCGTACCGCACGGGCCGCCTCGGCATGAACATGGTCGCCCACGCCAGCTTCAACCTGGTCGCCATCATCGCTATTGCAGCCAACGGGAGCGTCGTCTTCCACTGAGGGTGCGCTGCGTTGCGCAGCACAGGCGGCCCCCTATGGTGGGTGCCCGTGAGCCCCCCCACGAGCCGCATGGATCAGGTCTTCAAGGCGTACGACGTGCGCGGCACGGTGCCCGATCAGCTCGACGCCGACATGTGCCGCGCCATCGGCCGGGCCATGGCCCGCTTCGTCGGCACGCCGCAGATCCTGGTGGCCCGCGACATGCGCGAGAGCGGGGTGGAGCTGGCGGCCGCCTTCTCCGACGGCGTGCGGGCCGAGGGCGTCGACATCGTCGACCTCGGCATGGCCTCTACTGATTTCCTCTATTTCGCGTCAGGCCATCTCGATTCGCCCGGCGCCATGTTCACGGCGTCGCACAACCCGGCGCAGTACAACGGGCTCAAGCTCTGCCTGTCCGGGGCGCGGCCGATCGGTCGCGACACCGGCCTGGCCGACATTGCGGCCGGCGCGGAGGAGTTGCTGGGTCAGACCCTGCCCTTCCTGAAGGGAGGCTGGACCGAGCAGAACCTGCTCGACGAGTGGGCCGACCACGTCGTGTCCTTCGTCGACGTCAGCTCGCTGCGCCCCCTCAAGGTCGTGGCCGATACGGCCAACGGCATGGGCGGGCTGGTCGTGCCCATCGTGTTCGAGCGGCTGCCTTTCACGGTGGACATCCTGTTCCCCGAGCTCGACGGCAACTTCCCGAACCACCCGGCCGATCCGATTCAGCCCGAGAACCTCGTCGCCCTGAAGGCCGCCGTCCTCGAGCACGGCGCCGACATCGGGCTGGCCTTCGACGGCGACGCGGACCGTGTCTTCCTGGTCGACGAGTTGGCCGAGCCGGTGTCGGGCTCGCTGACGACGGCGCTGGTCGCCGCGTCCATGCTGACCAAGCACCCCGGGGAGACCATCCTCTACAACCTCATCTGTTCCCACGTGGTGCCCGAGGTCGTGACGGAGATGGGTGGTCGGCCCATCCGCACCCAGGTCGGCCACTCCATCATTAAGAAGGTGATGGCCGAGACCGGGGCCGTTTTCGGCGGGGAGCATTCGGGGCACTACTACTACCGCGACAACTTCCGGGCCGACTCGGGCATCATCACGGCGCTCCTGGTCCTGGAGTTGCTCAGCCAGAGCGAGCAGCCTCTCTCCGAGATGCTGCAGCCCTACCAGCGCTACGTCGACTCGGGAGAGATCAACACCACCGTGACCAGTCCCGCCGCCACCGTGGCTGCCATTGCCGACCACGAACGCAAGGCCGGCGCCTCCGTCGACACGCTGGACGGGCTCACCGTCGAGCACGGCGACTGGTGGTACAACGTCCGCCCTTCCAACACCGAGCCGTTGCTCCGCCTCAACGTCGAAGCGAAGACAGCCGAGCGCTGCGCCGCCCACGTGGCCGAGGTGCGACAGCTCATTGCCGCCAACGCCGGCCTCGCGGCCGGCCCGAACCAAAGGAGCTCCTCGTGAGCCTTGACCCGCTCCTGCTCGACGTCCTGGCGTGCCCGGAGGACAAGGGACCACTGCTGTGGTTCGAGGACGAGGACGTCCTCTACAACCCGCGGCTGCACAAGAGCTACGCGGTGGTGGACGGCGTGCCCGTGTTGTTGATCGACGACGCGGTGACACTCGGCGAGTCCGAGCACGAGCGCCTCATGACCAAGGCCGAGACCAACCAGGTGCGGGCCACCGGCCCGGCGTCTGGGTGAACGGGACGGCCCCCCTCGACACGCTCGGGATGTGGGAGGCCACGGCCGCCCTGCCCGAGCACCTGGCCGGGGCGCGACAAGCGGCGGACGGCGCATTCGCCGGGCTGGCTGCCGGCGGTGGCGTGCGCAGTGTCGCAGCCTTCGGCCTGGGCACCGGCGGGACCGCGTGCGCGGCGGTCGCCGCGCTCACTGCCTCGGACCTGACTGTTCCGTTCTGGGCGGGTCGAGGCTCAGCCCTTCCCGCTTTCGTCGACACATCGACGCTGGTCCTTGCCGTGACCACCTCTGGAGACACCGAAGAGACCTTGACCGCCGCCGAGAAGGCGATCGAACGTGGGGCGCGCGTGGTGGCCATCGGCGGTGAGCCCGGAGGGGCATTGGCCCGCCTGGCCGACGGCGCCGGCCTGCCCTGGTGCCCCGTGGTGCCGGGGGGCGGCACAGCCCGCGCCGCCTTGGGGGCGACGACGGTGCCCCTGCTCGTCGCGTTGTCCCGGGCCGGCCTGCGGCCGGACAGTGCGGAGGCGATCGACGCCGCGGCAACGGTTCTGGCCCGTCGGCGCGACGCCCTGCTGACGGCGGGCGGCCTCCCAGCGGAGTTGGCGCGCCGGCTCGGCCGGACCATCCCGCTCATCTACGGCTCCGCCGGGACGGCCGCGGTGGCGGCCCATTGGTGGAAGGCGCAGGTGAACCTCAACGCCAAAGCGCCCGCGTTTGCCGCGGCGTTGCCGGATGTGACCCACGACGAGCTGGCGGGCTGGGGGCAGGGCGGTGACGTGACGCGTCAGACGATGTCACTCGTGCTCTTGCGCCACGCCGACGAGGCGCCGCGCACCGCGGGTCAGTTCGACGCCGTGCGAGCGGCCACGGACGAAGTGATGGCCGACATATTCGAGGTGCGCTCCGAAGGGGACGACGACCTGGTGCGCTTCTTCGACCTGACGCTGGTGGGCTCGCTCGTCTCGCTGCACCTGGCCGCCCGAGAGGGCGTGGATCCGGGTCCGGTTCCCACCCTCGACGAGGCGCAAGCGGGCACGTTGACGCTGTAGCGGACGGACGCGAGCGCCGGCGGAACTCGACTGTCTGACGCGGGGACCGCTCTGCGGCCCGAAGGTCTTAGTTGAGGCGCTCCACGATCATGGCCATGCCCTGGCCACCGCCGACGCACATTGACTCCAGGCCGAACGTCTTGCCCGTGTCCTCAAGCGCGTTGAGGAGGGTGGTCATGATGCGGGCGCCGGTCTGGCCGAACGGGTGGCCGAGCGCGATGGCGCCGCCCTTGATGTTCAGCTTGTCCCAGCTGATGCCGAGGTGCTTGGCCGAGGGGATCACCTGGGCGGCGAAGGCCTCGTTGATCTCGACCAGGTCGATGTCGTCGATGGTCATGTTCGCCCGGGCCAGCACCTGGCGACACGCGTCGACCGGGCCGAGGCCCATGATCTCGGGGTTGAGTCCGGTGACGCCACTGGCCACGATGCGGGCCAGCGGCGTGATGCCGAGCGCCTTGGCCTTGGTGTCGCTCATAACGATGACCGCGGCGGCACCGTCGTTGAGGGGGCAGGCGTTTCCGGCAGTGATAGTCCCGCCCTCGCGGAACACCGGCTTGAGCTTGGACAGACCCTCGAGCGTCGTGCCCGCGCGCGGCCCGTCGTCCTTGGTGACGACGGTTCCGTCGGCCAGGGTGACCGGGATGATCTCGCGCTCGAAGAACCCGTTCTGCTGGGACTCGACGGCTCGCGTCTGCGAGAGGAGCGCGAACTCGTCCATTTCCTCGCGGGTGACCTTCTCGTACTCGGCCACGTTCTCTGCCGTCTGGCCCATGGCGATGTAGATGTCGGGCAGGCCGGCGCCCGGGCTCCATGGCTCGGTGACGGCGGGCGCGCGGACCTTCGTCCTCTCTTCGGCCGTGTTGAAAGCCTCGTTGTGAGGGCCTGTGTCCGACGCGCCGTGGGCGTAGCGGCTCACCGTCTCGACGCCGGCGGCGATGAAGACGTCGCCCTCGCCGGCGCGGATGGCATGGGCTGCCATGCGGATGGTCTGCAGGGACGAGGAGCAGTAGCGGTTCACCGTGACGCCGGGCACGTTGTCCAGCCCGGCCAGGAGGGCGGCCACCCGGGCCACGTTGTAACCGGCCTCACCGGCGGGCTGCCCACAGCCGAGGAGGACATCCTCCACCTCGGCGGGGTTCAGCTGCGGCACCTTCTGCAGCACCGTCCGGAGGACCAGCGCGCTCAGATCGTCGGGGCGGCACTCGACGAGCGAGCCCTTGTTGGCCCGACCGATCGGGGTGCGCCCAGTGGCGACGATGACAGCTTCAGGCATGGTGATGGCTCCTCGGTTTCGATTCGGGACTCGAACGTGCGCCTGGGCGACCGCCCCGGGGCGGATTGCAGGTTACTCGTCGGTAGCGAGCGGCTCTTCGGCCCCATTGGCTGCCCGAGCAGGGCGGACTGTAACGTGTTCTACCGTGCCGAGCCCAGAGGGGCGGGCCGGTGACGACATGGCGCTGACGTGGGCCGCTGCGGTTCCGTCACCCGGGAGGGACACATGGAAATTGCCTTGACCGAGGAGCAGCAGACGCTCAAGAGCGAGCTGCGCGCCTATTACGAGAACCTCTTGACCCCCGAGCTCGAGCAAGAGCTCTCCCATGCCGGCGGCATCGGCCCGGTGGTGCGCAAGGTGGTCAAGCAGATGGGGAGTGACGGTTGGCTCGGCATCGGGTGGCCCACCGAGTGGGGCGGACAGGGTCGTTCGGCCATTGAGCAATTCATCTTCTTCGACGAGTCGATGCGGAGCGGGGCGCCGGTGCCGATGCTCACGATCAACACCGTCGGTCCGACCATCATGAACTTCGGCACCCAGGAGCAGAAGGAGTTCTTCCTCCCGAAGATCCTGGCCGGCGAGATCCACTTCTGCATTGGCTACACGGAGCCGAATTCGGGCACCGACCTGGCGTCGTTGACCACCAGGGCCGTGCGTGACGGCGACGAGTACGTGATCAACGGCGCAAAGATTTTCACCAGCCTGGCGGGGGACGCCGACTACATCTGGCTGGCCACCCGGACCGATCCGAACGTGGCCAAGCACAAGGGCATCTCCATGTTCTTGATCCCGATGGACACCCCGGGCATCCGGGTGGTCCCGATGAAGCTGCTCGGCGACCACAACATCAACTACACGTTCTACGAAGACGTGCGCGTACCGGCGACGGCGTTGGTGGGAGGCGAGAACGAGGGCTGGAACCTCATCACCAACCAGCTCAACCACGAGCGGGTCACTCTGTGCTCGCCCGGGATCATTGAGCGCGTCCTGACGGACGTGCGGGCGTGGGCCCAGAACACGAAGCTGCCCGACGGGCGGCGCGTCGTCGACCAGGAATGGGTGCAGGAGCACCTGGCCCGCGTGCACGCCGAGCTCGAGTTCCTCCGCCTCATCAACTGGAAGGTGGCGTGGCAGGCGACGCAGGGGCAGCTCGACGTGGCCGATGCCTCGTCGATCAAGGTGTTCGGCACCGAGTTCTACCTGCGGGCCTTCCGCTCCCTCATGGAGATCATCGGGCAGGCCGGCTATCTCACGCGCGGTTCACCCGCCGCGGTGGTCGCCGGTCGACTCGAGATGTACGCCCGCTCCATGATCATCCTCACCTTCGGTGGCGGCACCAACGAAATTCAGAGGGACCTCATCGCGATCTTCGGCCTCGGCATGCCGCGGTCGCTGCGCTGAGCCCGCCGAGAGCCAGGAGACTGCAATGGATTTCAGCTACAGCGAAGAGCAAGAGGCTGTCCGCCAATTGGCCGGGCAGATCTTCGGCGAGCGGTCGACGCATGAGCGGCTGAAGCAGGTCGAGGCGACCGCCGGCGACGACGGCCCCATCGACCGTGAGCTCTGGAAGGAGCTCGCCGACGCCGGCCTGCTCGGCATCCACCTGGGCGAGGACGTCGGCGGCGCCGGGCTCGACTTCGTCGCGGCCTGTCTGGTCATTGAGGCGGCGGGCCGCACGGCGGCCTACGTCCCCGTGGTCGAGACGATGGTCTATGGCGCGCTGCCTCTCGACCGTTTCGGCACCGACGCGCAGCGCAAGACCTGGCTCACCGGTGTGGCCGGCGGGGAGACCGTCCTCACAGCCGCCATGGCCGAGCTCGTCGGCGAGGTGATCGCGCCCGGCGGCCTCGAGCCCACCACGACGGCCACGGCGCAGGCGGATGGCTCGTGGGTGCTCTCTGGAACGAAGGCCTGCGTCCCGGCGGCTCTGGTCGCCGACGCCATCCTGGTTCCCGCCGCCTGCCAGACGGCGGACGGCACGACCACCGGTCCCGGTGTCTTCATTGTGGAGCCCGGCGCCGAGGGCGTGACGTTGACTCGGCAAACGACGACGACCGGACGGCCGGAGGCGATCGTGGAACTCGACGGCGTACGCCTCGGTGTCGATCGGCTCGTGGGCGAGGGTGGCGACGGTGCCGCCATCATCGATTGCATCACCGAGTACGCCACGACGGCGCTCTGCATTGAGGAAGCCGGTGTCTGCGCGACCGCTTTGGAGCTGACGGCGGAGTACACCAAGACGCGGGTGCAGTTCGACAAGCCCATCGCCACCTTCCAGGCAGTGGGGCAACGCGCGGCAGACGCCTACGTCGACACCGAGGCCATCCGTCTCACTGCATGGCAAGCGGCGGCCCGACTGGCCGCTGGTCTGCCGGCGTCGTCCGAGGTGGCGATCGCCAAGTACTGGGCGGCCGAGGGCGGCCAGCGTGTGGTCCACGCCGCCTCGCACCTGCACGGCGGCGTCGGGGTCGACCGCGACTACCCGTTGCACCGCTACTTCCTCCTGACGGAGCAGATCGAGCTCACCCTCGGAGGCGCCAATGAGAGCCTGCGCCGGCTCGGGCGGATTCTGGCGGACGAGCCGGTCTGACGGCCGGACGGCGCAGGGCAGGCGGCCGGGCCGCTCAGCCCGGGGCGCCAGGTGGAATGGGGTTGGAGAGTCCGAGGCCGTAGCCGGCCAGGAAGATGCCCGCCTCCTTGTGACGCGGGTACTCACCGGCCAGCTTGTGAAAGGCCTGGGAGTGATCGGCATGGGTCAGGTGCGCCACTTCGTGCACCAGGACCGAGTCGAGCACCCACTCGGGCACCACCCGCAGCCGGTGCGAGACGCGGATGTGACCCGAGTAGTACGAGCATGAGCCCCAGCGCGCCGTCTGGTTGGTGACCCAGCGAACGGAAACGGGATGTGCCCCGACCAGATAGCGACCGCTGAGTTCGATGGCGCGGGCGAGGAGGTCGTCATCGGTGAGCCCTGACTGGAGTTGGTGACGCGTCAGGAGCCGCTCCACCAACCAGTCGACCGTCTTCTGGCGGCTCTCGACACTGAGATGCGCGGGGACCGACACGACAATGCGGCCCGCGACCCACTTGGCCTCTGACGTCTTCTTGCGGCGCTTGCTGATGCGGACCTCGACTTCGGGCGGCGCCTCGATGGCGCTCTTGAACACCTCCTCGTCCGTCGGCTGTGGCGTGTCCGGGACCGCCGCGGTGTGCGGCGGCTGCGTCGTCCCCGAAGAGGAGGGCTCCGAGGAAGACCCGGGCCGGGTCAGATCGGAGAGGTCGAAAAGGGTCATGGTCGCATTGTGGCCCACGCATGTGTCCACACAATGAATGGTTGGCGCAGTCGTCGAGATGCCTGGGATATCGTCACACAGCTGCTTCTCAAGAAGAGGTACAGCGTGGGGGACGGGCGGGAGAGAACGTGAGGGCAATCGCAGCGGTTCAGCGGCCGGGCCAGGGGTCGGCGCGGCAACCCGGGTACTCGTCATGATGCTGGTCATGGCGGCGGTGCGCGCAGGATGGCACGAGACAGGGAGGCGGAACGGCGGATGACGTCAACGGCCAGCTTTTGTGAGAACTGCGGAAACCTGCTCGGGCCGAACAGCCAGTTCTGCGACAAGTGCGGCACGCCGGTTGGGGTAGTGGCGCCGGCGCCTGTCAGCGCGTCAGGCCCACCAACGCAGCCGGTTGCCGGCATGCCGCTCCCGCCACCGCCTGCCCCTGCCTACGGCGCCCCGCCCTACATGCAGGCACCTCCGGGTTACGGCCAACCGCCGGTTGGACAGACGACGAATGGACTCGCCATCGCGTCGCTCGTCCTCGGAATCGTCTGGGTCCTCGGTCTCGGTTCGATTCTGGCGGTCATCTTCGGGTTCGTCGGCAGGAAGCAGATTCGCCAGAGCGGTGGGCGTCAAAGCGGTGGGGGAATGGCCATCGCCGGCATCGTCCTCGGCTTCGTCGGTGTCGTCGGGCTGATCCTCTGGATCATCGCCGCCATCGCGTTGACGAACAGCATCAACAACTGCCTGGACCAGCAGCCGAGTTCGACCAATTGCGGGACCAACACCGGCACGGGCAACAACGGCGGCCTGTTCAACAGCGGCTCGACCGGCAATACCGTCGGTCCGCTCAACCATGTTGGCGGCTCGGCGCGGACCGTTGCGAACAGCGCGACCGGCCCGGGAATCAACGTGTCCCTGCTGCGGTAGGCGTGGGTCCCGAGCCTCGCCGCCGGCCGCACCCGACCGCCTGCGTGGGGCTCGAGAAGCCCTGGTCAGGGTCCTGGGGGCCCGACAAGGGCACGCCTGCCAGGCCCATTGCAGGCACGATGATTCCGGGAAATTTTGGTCCGCCGTTTCGGGGCGAGATGGGGTTACCCTTTTTTCATGACCACCTCGCCAGTGCCAGCAGTTGGGTTCCCGTTACAGCTCGATCTGGACGCACCGGAGCACATCGCCCGATGGCGGCCGCTCGTGCATTGGCTGCTCGCCATCCCGCAGCTGATCGTCCTCTACGCGCTCGCGTTCGCGCAGAGCATCGTCTGGATCCTGGCCTTCTTTGCCATTCTGTTCACCGGCAAAATGCCCGACAGCTTCTTCGGCTTCATGGCGATGACCCACCGCTATCAATGGCGCGTCGGATCATTCACCCTGTTCATGCGCGAGGGGTACCCGCCCTTCGAGTTCCTCACTGTCGGCCCGGATCCCAACGACGACCCGGCGCGGCTCTCCATTCAGCAGGCTCCCACGCTCAGCCGAGGCTTGATCTTTGTCAAGTGGCTGCTGGCCATCCCGCACTACATCGTGCTGTTCGTCCTCGTCATCGCCGTGTACGTCGTCACGATTGTCGCCTTCTTCGCCGTGATCATCACCGGGAAGTGGCCCGAGAGCCTTCGCACGTTCGTCATCGGCGTGATGCGCTGGTCCTACCGCGTCAGCATCTACGTCTACCTGATGACGGACGAGTACCCGCCCTTCAGTCTGGACTGAACCCGGGAGCGCCCGCCTGGCTCAGCCGAGCACGAGCTCGGCCATGGTGCGCAGCGTGGCGACGTCGCCGTTGATGAGCATGGTGGTGGCACGCGACGCGCGCCACGCCTCGAGGTCGTCCCGGATCTTCTCCACGGGACCGACCAACGCGATCTCCTCCACCAAGGACGTGGGGACGGCGGCCGCAGCGTCGTCCTTGCGTCCGTCGAGGTAGGCGTCCTGAATTTTGGTGGCCGCCTCCTCGTAGCCCATGCGGGCGAAGACGTCGAAGTGGAAGTTCATCTCCTTGGCGCCCATGCCACCGATGTAGAGCGCGAGATACGGGCGGAAGCCGTCGGCGGCGGCGTCGGTGTCGTCGCTGATCACGGTGGGAGCGAAGGCCAGCACCTCGAAGTCGTCGACAGTGCGTCGCGCTTCCGGCCGGGCGAAACCCTCGTCGAGCGATGCCTCGAAGGAGGACATGGCGCGCGGGGAGAAGAAGATGGGGAACCAGCCGTCGGCGATTTCGGCCGCCAGGGCGATGTTCTTGGGCCCCTCCGCTCCGAGAATGATCGGGATGTCGGCGCGCAGCGGATGCACGATCGACTTCAACGGCTTCCCCAGACCAGTCCCGCCGGGGTAGGGCAGCGGGTAGTGCGGCCCGTCGTTGGTCACCGGCTTCTCGCGGGCCAGGACCTGGCGCACGACGTCGACGTACTCGCGGGTGCGGGCCAGGGGAGCCGGGAAAGGCTGGCCGTACCAGCCCTCCACCACCTGGGGGCCCGAGACCCCGAGGCCGAGCACGAAGCGCCCGCCCGAGAGATGGTCCAGCGTCTGGGCCGCCATGGCCATCGCCGTCGGTGTGCGCGCCGACAGCTGGCACAGTGACGTGCCGAGGCGCACCCGCTCCGTCTGCGATCCCCACCAGGCCAGCGGGGTCAGTGCGTCGGAACCGTAGGACTCCGCCGTCCAGACGGAGTCGTAGCCGAGGCGGTCAGCTTCCGTCACGAGCTCTACGGCGTTGGGCGGCGGTCCCGCACCCCAGTACCCCATCTGCAGGCCGATCTTCATCGTCTTCACGTGTGACTCCTCTCGGCTTCCCGACGCGTCCGGCAGTGTGTCAGACCTTGGCGACGATCTCCTCGGCGAACCAGTGGACCGGCCCCATCCGGGCCGCCAGCGCCTCGTCGTCGGGCGTTCCCGGGGCGACGTTCACGAACATCCAGGGCGCGCACACGAAGTCGGTGACGCCAGCGTCGGCGAAGCGGCGGTAGAGGTCGACGCTGGGCCGCTCGTTCAGCGACAGGTAGACCGTGAAGTCGTCCTTGTCCCGGCCCGCCTTGTCGAGGGCATCGTGGAGCTCGGCGAGGTGCACCCACGCTTCCTCCTCGCTGTAGGCGCCCGCGGCGATCCAGCCGTCGCACAGCTCAGCCGTCCGCCGCAGGGCCACGGGGGAGTGGCCGCCGCAGATGAACGGCACCGGCTCGGTGGGGGCGGGCTCCATCTGGCACTCCGGGACGTCGTAGTAGTCGCCGTGGAACTCGACCCAGCCGCCGCTCCAGAGCGCGCGCAGGGCGACGATCATTTCGTCGAGGCGCTTGCCGCGGTTGGCGAAGTCCTGTCCGGTCAGGTCGAACTCCTCCTTGCTCCAGCCCACGCCGATGCCGAGGCGCAGCCGGTTGCCCGACAGGAATGCGGTGGTCCCGACGCTCTTGGCCACTGTCATGAGGTCCCGCAGCGGAGCGATGTAGATGCCGGTGGTGAAGAGGAGGTTCTCGGTGGCGCCGGCGCAGGCGGAAATGACGGACATCGGGTCGGGCCACGGGGTGTGGTCCTCCCAGCCCGGCGCGCCGTCCTCGGCCTTCGAGTAGGTGTAGCGCGATGTGCGCCGGCGCGGATTGAAGAGGTGGTCGGAGACGTAGAGGCCCCCGTAGCCGAGGCCGTCGCTCGCCTTGGCCATGGGGAGGATCTGGCTGGTCGGCAGGAAGGCGACGGCCTGGTGGAAGCGAACCTGCTTGTCGGTCACGGCGCGGGCCTCAGCGGGCCCGGGCGGGCAGCGGCGTGCCCCCAACGGGAGCCGATGGTGCGAAGGCGATCGGGATGTGCTTGGTCCCGTTGATGAAGTTGGACTGCAGCCGTTGCACGTCGCCGTCGAGCCGCATGTCGGGGATGCGGTCGAGCAGCCGGTCGAACATCACCATGATCTCCATGCGGGCCAGGTTGGCGCCGAGGCAGAAGTGCGGCCCGCCCCCGCCGAACGCGATGTGGTTGTTGGGGGAGCGGGTGACGTCGAAGGTGTCGGGGTTCTCGAAGACCGCCTCGTCACGGTTGGCCGAGGTGTGCCAGAAGACGACCTTGTCGCCCTCTTGAATCTGCTGGCCGTGCAGTTCCATGTCACCCGTCGCCGTGCGGCGGAAGTGCATGACCGGCGTCACGTAGCGCAGCATCTCCTCGACGGCGCCCGGCAGAAGCGAGCGGTCCTGGCGGAGGAGCTCCCACTGGTCCGGGTGGTCGAAGAAGGCCGTCATGGCGCCCGACATGAGGTTCCTCGTCGTCTCGTTGCCGGCGACGATGAGGAGGAGGAAGAAGAGGTCGAGCTCCAGCTCGTTGAGCTTCTCGCCCTCGACCTCGGCGTTGAGGAGCACCGAGACGAGGTCCTCCTTGGGCTGGAGCTTCCGGGCCGTGGCCAGCTCCTCGGCGTAGGCGTACACCTGCATGGCCGACTCGCCGGGGTCGGCGCCCGGGATCTGGTACTCGGGGTCCTCGGCCCCGATCATGCGGTTCGACCAGTCGAAGACCATGCGCCGGTCCTCCTGGGGTACGCCGAGCAGCTCGGCGATCACGAGCAGGGGGAGCTCGGCCGAGATCTCTTCCACGAAGTCGGCCGTGCCGCGCTCACACACGGCGTCGATGATGCCGTCGGCGTACCCGACGATCTGCTGCTCCAGGTCGCGCACCATTTTGGGGGTGAAGCCCTTGTTGACCAGGCGCCGGTAGCGCGTGTGCATGGTCGGGTCCATGTTGACCATCATCAGCTGCTGCTGCGCCAGCTGGTCGTCGTCCATGTCGGGGAAGAGCGAGCCGCGGCGGGCCGACGAGAAGTGCTCCCAGTCCCGGTTGACCTGGACGCAGTCGTCGTAGCGGGTGATGGCCCAGAACCCACCACGGGGGGCGCCTTTCTGAGGGTGCCAGAAGGCGGGCGCCTCCCGGCGGAGCTCGGCGAACCACTCGTAGGGCACCCCGGCCACGAAGTTGCGCCCGTCGATGAGGTCGATCTCCTCGAGGCTCAAGGCCCCCCCTTTCGCGCACGACGGCGACCCACCCCGGCCGACCGGTGCCTGCCCTTTTGGGGCAATTTCTAGAACGTGTGTCAGTGATCATAGGGCGGCGCTATCGCAAAAAAACAACCGAACTCTCAACCTCGGCTGTAGGGCCTCCCCTCGTAGACTGGAGCCACGATGGCTGTCGATCCCGACGAGAGATTTGTCCTGCCCGAGGACATCGACCCCGACGAGGCACTTCGTCGGCTCCTGGAGCCGGACGATTCCGAATCGGTGTCTGAGGAACCTGAGGACGAGGAGGCCGACTCCTAGGCTCCTGGGATGGTCTGGGCACCTATCGAGCAATGGCTGGATAGAGGATGGTCGCTTCCCCGTGTTATGTGGGGGCTTGTTGCCGCCGTTAGCACGGTGGTAACCGCAATCGGATATGCCACCCACCCGCACCATCCCGGGGCCGTCTGGTGGGTTGTTGCAGGTCTGGTCCTTCTGGCCATCTGGGCTTTGTCCGAGATGCTGCGTTGGCGCATCCGACACAACCGCATGGAGCGGCATCTCGTTCAGAGTGATACGCCCATGGATTTCCCACCAATCGCGTCCGGGTTTCGCACTCCTGGAGCGTTCACGGGCATCGCGACCATGAGCGTCGGGGTTGTACAGCCCGACAAGAGGGTTAAGCAGATGAGCCACGGTCCGATCCGACCTTGGACGCCGACTGGAGATCTTCCTATTGCGGTTGATACGAAGGGGGTAGTCGGCACCAGGGATGGCGAAACATGGGTCTGGTCGGCTGATGATGTGGTTGTCGCGAACGAAACCGACGATCACATTCGGTGTCGCGTCTGGCTGGTGGCGGACGTTGAGACCGCCCTTCATGTGGACGAACTCCAGAGGGTTCCCAATGATCTCGTCGTGCTTGAACCATTTGGGCATGTGCAGATAGCCCTAGAATTTCGGCTGAGCCTTACGTTCTTTGACGACGATGCCAAGCTCGACCCAGGACAACCCAAAGAGCTGGTGTTTCTTGAGATTGGGTCGAAAGGCCGCGAACTCCGAATCCCCTTTCTTTCTCCGCCCAGAGTCAATATTTCCGTCCCAGGTCCTGATGCCGGATGATTTGCCCGGCCGTTCAGTCAGTGAAGGCGTAGCGGTGGTGCGACCCGATCAGACGGGCGTAGCTGAGCCGACCGTCCATCCGTCCCGCCAGCGTCCGCATACGCCCGTAGTCGCTCATCTTGCAGGTGGAATAGCGGAAGTCGAATTCTCCCAGGTAGCGGGGCAGGTGCTTCACGCTGACGTGGTGGTGGGTTCCGTCGATGGACCTTTTCAACTGACTGAAGAACCCCTCGGCCATGTTCGTGCTGACATTCCCACGCACGTACTCGCCCTCGGAGTGGTTGACCGAGGCGTGCGCGGCGAACCCCTTGCCGATGCTGACGTAGTGCTGAGCGGCGTCGGTGTGCAGTTCGCTCGCCGCAGCGTTGACGTGCTCGGAAATGGCCTTGTTCAGTGTGTTCGCCGTCACCCAGGGGAGCACCTGGGAACGAATCTCTCCGGTCACGGCGTTGACAAGGGACAGCACGGGGGTCTTTTCCGTCGAACCCTGGCGACGCGGGCCGCGCTTGGATGCGTGGCGGTTCTTCGGGTTGCCGCCGATCCAAGTCTCGTCAGCGACGATGGTGCCGGTCATGGTGGTGATCAGCTTGTTCTCGCTACCCATGGCGGAGCGGATGCGGTGGAGCATGTGCCATGCCGTTTTGATGGTGACCCCATACTTGCGCTCGACCTCGCGGGCGCTCATGCCGTTCTTGTCGGCCATCATGTCGAAGATCACCAGAATCCACGTCCGCACCGGAACCTTGGTGGCGTGCATCACCGTGCCGGTCAGCACCGAGAACTGCTTGCGGCAGTCAGCGCACTTCCAAACCCTGCGCTGCGAATGCGACCCGGTGCGCGTCTTGCGGCTTGATCCGTTGTCCGGGTTGAGGAAGTACGGCTTGCGCACCGATCCGCAATGCGGGCAGACCGGACGGTCGCCCCAGCGCATGTCCTCTAGGAACTTGTACGCGTCTGCTTCGTCGCGCAGTTGATCGGCGAGTTTGAGAACGGAGAGCTTCTTCGACATGACCAAATCCTAC
>DATCEZ010000172.1:0-12891 GCA_036509775.1 Acidimicrobiales bacterium | reverse complement strand
GACCTCTTCGGCGTCTCGCGCTATCTGTCGGTCCCCATCGCCGCCGTGGCCATCTGGTCGCTCGTGCTCTTCGGCTCGTACCGCTACGCCGAACGCATCTTCCTCCTCCTCACCCTCGTTTTCATCGCCTATCCGATCGCCGCCGTGCTGGCCCATCCGAACTGGCACGAGGTGGCGGTCAACACCGTGTGGCCCCATTTCGAAGCATCGAAGTCGTTCCTGCTGCTGTCGGTCGCCCTCATCGGCACCACCATCACCCCGTACATCCAGCTGTACGAGGCGGGCGCCGTCGTCGACAAGGGCGTGAAGCCCGAGAACTACCACTTCCAACGGGTCGACGCGATCACCGGCGCCGTTCTTGCCGCCCTCGTGGCTATGTCGATCATCATCGCCACCGGGGCCACCATCGGAGGCACGGGCCCGCTGACATCGGCCACCACGGCCGCCGAAGGGCTCAAGCCTGTCGCCGGCGCCTTCGCCACGACGTTGTTCGGCATCGGGTTGCTCGGCGCATCCGCCCTCGCCGCCGCTGTGGTGCCGCTGTCGACCTCCTACGCCGTGGCCGAGGCGCTCGGGGTCGAGCGCTCGGTGTCGTCGAGCTTCCGGCAGGCCCCCGTCTTCCTCGGCATCTTCACCTTCCAGATCCTCATCGGCGCGGCCGTGGTGCTCGTCCCCGGCAACCTCATCACGCTGATCCTCAACACGCAGGTGCTCGAGGGTGTCATCACGCCGGTGACGCTGATCCTGATCCTGGTCCTGGCCAATCGACGTTCGCTGCTCGGGGCGGCCGCCAACGGGCCCGTGGCCCGCTGGGTCGGTGGATTGGCCATCGTCTCGGTCGCCGTGGTGGCGGGCGTCTACGTGGTGTTGACCGTGCTCAGCTGGGTCGGCCTGGCCTGAGCGGGGGCGGGGGAGCGGGCTTCATCCACGGCGCCGTTTGCGCAGGGCCAGGGGGTTCGGGGAGGCTAGAGGGTCATGGTGCGTCGTGTCGGGATATCAGTTGCCTAAATCGCCTCGCCAGAAGTGGATTGAAACAAAGGAGTCCTGGGAGCGCTCACGCCACATTGAGCTGCCGGCCCCGATTCCTGCTGCACCGCCCCGACCTGGGGGTTTGCGCGTCGCTTTCCTGATCTACCGGGGTAACCCCCGTTGCGGTGGACAGGGCGTCTACACGCGCCACCTGACCCGCGAGCTGGTGGCCCTGGGCCACTCGGTCGAGGTGTTCGCCGGACCCCCGTGGCCCGAGCTCGACGAGGGAGTGGGATTCACGCCCGTCCGCGGCCTGGACCTCTACCGCCAGCCCGACCCGTTCCGCGTACCGGCCTGGAGCGAGTTCACCTCCCGGGAGGACTGGACCGAGTTCGCCATCATGTGCACGGCCGGGTTCGGGGAGCCCCTGGCGTACTCGCAGCGGGCCCGACAACTGTTGGCGCAGCGGCGCGACGAGTTCGATGTCGTGCACGACAACCAGTGCCTGGGCAATGGCATGTTGGGCATGGTCGAAGACGGCTGGCCCCTGCTGACGACCTTGCACCATCCCATCACCGTCGACCGCGAGCTGGCTCTGTCGCACACGACGAATCCGTGGCAGCGATTCACGACGCAGCGCTGGTTCGGATTCCTCGGCATGCAGGTGCGGGTGGCCCGTGCGCTCCCCGCGGTGTTGACGGTGTCGCAGAACTCACGCCAGGACATCGCAGCCCAAATGGATGTCCCGCCGGAGCGCATGACCGTGGTCCCCGTCGGCGTCGACCAGACGATCTTCCGCCCATTCGAGGACGTCAGCCCGGTGCCCGGGCGCATCATGGTTACGTCGAGCAGTGATGTCCCCATGAAGGGACTGGTGCCTCTCCTCGAGGCGGTGGCCAAGCTGCGCACCGAGCGCGACGTCGAGTTGACCGTGATCGGCCGCCCCAACGAGGGTGGCCGGGTCGAAAAGGCCATTGCCCGATTGGGGCTGGCCGATGCCGTGCAGTGTGTGAGCGGCATCTCCGACGACGCGCTGGCACGCCTCTACGGCGAAGCAGAGGTGGCCGTCGTGCCTTCGCTCTACGAAGGCTTCTCCTTGCCGGCCATCGAGGCGATGGCATGCGGCGTGGCGCTGGTCGCCACCACGGGTGGTGCTCTGCCCGAAGTGGTGGGCACCGACGGCGAGACAGGGCTGCTCGTGGCCCCGGATGACCCGGGCGCCCTGGCCGGCGCCATCGCCCGTTTGCTCGACGACCCCGAGTTGCGGGCTCGCCTCGGCGCGGCGGGACGCGAGCGGGTCATCAGTCGGTTTACCTGGCAGATCACAGCGGCCGGGACCGCCGCCTGTTACGAGGCCGTCATGGCCGGGGACCCGCTCCCTGGTGCGCCGACGGCCGTGGCCGACGGTGACGGGACGCCATTGGCCCGAGGGGCAGCCTGATGTTGACCGTCGACTACGACCGCCTCGGGGTGGGACCGGGCGATCTCGTGCTTGATCTGGGTTGCGGGTTCGGGCGTCACGCCTTCGAGGCTGCCCGACGGGGCGCGTCGGTGGTGGCGCTCGATGCCGGCCCCGAAGAGGTGGCTCAGGTGCGTGGCACCTTCGCGGCCATGATCGAAATGGGTGAGATCGCCCAGGGTCACCCGGTGACCGCCGTGCAGGGCGACGCGCTCAGCCTGCCCTTCCCTGACGGAACCTTCGATCGCGTGATCGCGTCCGAGGTCCTCGAGCACATCCCCGACGATTCCGCCGCCATGCGCGAGCTGGCCCGCGTCCTCCGCCCCGGTGGGGCTATGGCGGTCACTGTCCCGCGTTGCGGTCCCGAGGTCATCAACTGGGCCCTGTCAGACGAGTATCACGACACGCCCGGCGGGCACGTTCGCATTTACCGCCGGTCGACGCTGGAGCGCCGACTCAGCGCGGCCGGGCTCGAGCCCACGGGTTACCACCACGCCCACGGGCTGCACTCTCCGTACTGGTGGCTGCGTTGCCTCGTCGGTCCGTCCAACGACTCCCACCCCGCGGTGGAGGCGTACCACAAGGTGTTGGTCTGGGACATCGTGAAGGCCCCGTTCCTCACGCGCACCGCCGACCGGGTGCTGAGCCCCGTGATCGGCAAGAGCCTGGTGCTGTATCTCACCAAGCCGACGACAAGCGTGGCGGACCTACACGATTCGAAGCCGACACTTCCCCGCGGCGTGCCGGGACGACGCGGACCGACGACACCGAGCCAGGGAGCTGCGGCATGACCACCGAAGAGATCCGATCGACCGTTTTGCCCGCAGTGCCCGGGGTCCTCACGAGCGCGGACGTGCTCGCCACTGGCCAAGCCATCGCGGCTGTGCAGCGCCCGGACGGGCAGATCCCGTGGTTCGAGGGCGGCCACTGCGATCCGTGGAACCACGTCGAGGCGGCCATGGCGTTGACCGTGTGTGGGCTGGTGGACCAGGCCGTGGACGCCTATCGCTGGCTGGCCCGCCGCCAGCACCCTGACGGCAGCTGGTTCAACTACTACCAGGGGGGCGGGGTCAAGGACCCGCGGCTCGACACGAATGTCTGCGGCTACCTCGCGGCCGGGGCCTGGCACCATCATTTGATCACCGGCGACGTCGAATTCCTCGGCGAGCTCTGGCCGACGATTCAGAAGGGGATCGACTTCATCCTGCGCTTCCAGCAGGCTGACGGGTCGGTGCTGTGGTCACGTGACTCGGCCGGCCGGCTCGAGCGCTACGCGTTGCTCACGGGCTCGTCGTCGATCTACCACTCCATGCGTTGCGCCGTGGCGATCGCCGAGTGCCTGGCCAAGGACCGCCCGGACTGGGAGCTCGCAGCCGGACGGCTGGGGCACGCGGTGGCGCACCACCCGGGCGCCTTCGCCCCCAAGGTCGAGTTCGCCATGGACTGGTACTACCCGATGTTGTCGGGCGCACTCGAGGGAGAGCGCGGACGCCAGCGCATGGCGGACGGATGGTCGACCTTCGTCATGGATGGCTTGGGCGTGCGGTGCGTTTCCACGGGCGACTGGGTGACCGCGGCCGAGACGGCGGAGTGCGTGCTGACGCTCGACGCCCTGGGCATGGACAGCGCAGCGTTGGACCTGTTCACGTGGGGACAGAACCTGCGGTTGGCGGACGGCACCTACTGGACGGGCATGGTCTACCCCGAGCGCGAGACGTTCCCCAAGGACGAGCGGACCACCTACACCTTCGCGGCCATGGTGTTGGCGGCGGACGCACTGTCCAACACCAGCCCGGCCGCCGGCTTGTTCCGGGGCGAAGGACTGCCCGCTGCTCTCGACCTGGCCGAACCACATTGTGGTGACGCCATTGAGGGCTGCACCGTGGCCGACGCACCCCGTCGCTCTCACGGCTGAACGCATCGACGACGCCGTCTCCAGCGGCGGTGCGGGTGCCGCGAGCGATCGGGCCGACGGATCCCGCGGGTAGATTCACGCGGGATTGCGATGCCTCCCCGCCGACGCGCCGTGCCAGCCGTTGTCTGACGTGACCACTGGCGAAAACCCGCGTGTGACGCGCCGGCGCCGCCTGACCCTGGTCGCCATGTGCATCGCGCAGGGCATGACGCTGCTGGACGTCACGATCGTCAACACCGCACTACCGTCCATTCAGCGCGAGTTGCACATGACCGCGGGTCAGCTCGAGTGGGTGATCAGCGCCTACTTCCTGTCGCTGGCCGCCTTCATCCCTCTCGGAGGCGCGCTCGGAGACCGCTTCGGACGGAAGCGCTTCTTTCTGGCGGGGATGGTCGTCTTCACGCTCGGCTCTGTCGCGTGCGCTCTCTCGACGTCCGACGTGGCGCTCATCGGGTCCCGGGCTCTGCAGGGTGTGGGTGGCGCCTTCATGTCGGCCCTGACGCTTGCCATCTTGACCGAGACCTATCCGGTGGAGCGTCGGGCCGGCGCCTTCGGCATGTGGGCTCTCAGCCGGGCAGCGTGATGCGGCGCAGGACGCGCAAGCTGCCGCAGGCACCGTCGTCGGTGAACTCACCCGAGTCGAGGGCGGCGCAGTACAGCTCGTAGGGCGGGCGTCCGCCATCGGCCGGGTCGGGGAACACGTCGTGGATGGCGAGCCAGCCCCCGAGGGCCACGTGCGGCGACCAGCCCCGGAAGTCCGCCCACGCGGGTTCCTCGCCGTGCCCGCCGTCGATGAAGCAGAAGGCGAGCGGGCGGTCCCAACGGGCCGCCAGCGTGGGGGAGTCGCCGACGATGCCGACCACCGATGACTCGAGTCCGGCCCGGGTGATGGTGCGGCGCCAATGCGGCAATGTGTCGAGACGGCCGATCTCCGGGTCGACCAGATCCGGCTCGTGGTACTCCCAACCGGGCTGGTTCTCTTCGGAGCCGCGGTGGTGGTCGATGGAGAGGAGGGCGGCGCCGGTGGCCTCGGCTGCCGCGCCCAGGTACACCGTCGACTTCCCGCACCAGGCGCCGATCTCGACAAAGGTGGCGGGTACCGCCGCCGTGAGGTCGGACTGGCCGGCGCGCAGGGCGGCGGCGAACAGCGCCTCCCCTTCGTCGTCGGGCATGAACCCCCGCGTCTGACGGGCCGTCTCGAAGAGGGTCTGCACCCGCGCTGAGTCGAGGGCGTCGTTGCCGGGCGAGATCCCTGTCATCAAGAGGTGGGACCGCCAGCCGCCCGGAGCGACGCGGACAGCCCGCCCCGCTCGCGGGAACCGAAGGCCACGTTGATCCGGAGCCGCTCCACCGATTGGGCGACCCGGCGTGGACCGGACGCAAGCGGGTGTGCGTCGAGGAATGCGATGGCCTCCTCGGCGAATTCGGCATCGCCGCACAGGGCGGGGACCGCCTCGACGATGCGAGGGGGCGCGTTCTTCGGGAAGCGCTCGAGCATGGCCTCCCAGTTCTCGGTCAGCCGGGTCCACACGGCCTGATTGGCGACAGGGTTGGCCAGGAGCGAGCCGATGACGGCGAACCCGTTCTGGGTGCGCACCTCGGTCATGGCCAGGTCGAAGGTGCGGAGGCACAGGTCGGCGTCGGGGAATCCGGCCAGTGCGCCGAGGGAGCGCATCTCCTCTTGGGGCGTCGATGCCGTCCGGTAGCGCTCCAGCAGCGCGTCGTAGTCGCCGGGCCGCAGGAGCTGCGACACGACGGCCAGCATCGCCGACTCAATGTCGGGCGGGATCGGATCTCCTGTGCCACCTCCGATGGGAGAGGCGTCGAAACGCCGGGCGGCTTCCGCCCGTACTTCCGGATCGGCGCCCACCGTCCCCATGAGGTTGATGGCGAGCGCGCGCAACGTCGGCGTGCGGTCGCTCTCACCAGGCATGGCGTCGAAGCCCAGCCGGCGGTGGGTCGGCCCCATGAGCACCCGCACGGCCCGGTGGAGGGCTTCTTCCTGCTCGGCCGGCGTGATGCGCTTGGTCAGTGCGAACGCGTTGCCCACGGGGGACCAGGCGGCAGGCTCGGTCTCGTCGCCGAGCCGGGCGGCCAGGGCCAGGAATTCCTCCAACGTGGAGATCCCGGCGAGGGTCGTGGCCCAGGTGTCGGCCAGCAGGTTGGCCCGCTCCAGCGGCGTGAGGTCGGGCAGTTGTTCGGCCAGTGCCGTCCGGTGCGCGGTCTCGTAGCCCACCCGGAAGATGCCCCAGCCGCCGGCGTTGACGACCGCCAGGCCTTGTCCCGCTTCGGCGATCGGCTCGGGCTGGGCGTCGAGGACCAGGTGGCGCACCGGCGCGCCAGGCTTCGCATCGGCGGGCAACGCTCGCACCGCCACGGGCACGCGCCACTCCTTGCCGATGGAGGAGGTGGCGCCGGGAGGCACCGGGCCGAGCGCGAAGGGTCGCTGGCTGAGCGCGCCATCGTGCAGTGAGACCAGCGGGTGTCCGCCCTGCAATATGAAGGTGTCCATGACGTCGCGGACCGGCGCGCCGCTGGCATCCTCGAGTGCATCCCAGAGATCGCTCGTCACCGTGTTGGCGTACGCGTGCGCCTTGAGATACGTCCGCACACCGTCGCGGAACACCTCGGGCCCGATGTGCTGTTCGAGCATGCGGAGCACGCCGCAGCCCTTTTCGTAGGTGAGCACGTCGAACATGCCCTCCGCCTCTTTGGGCGGCCCCACCGGGTACTCGATCGGGCGGGTGAGGTGGAGCGCGTCGACGGCCAGCGCCGCCTCGCGGGAAGGTGCGAAGCCGATCCAGCGGTCCCATGACGGGCGGAAGGCGTCCACACAGAGCGTCTCCATGAAGGTTGCGAAGGCCTCGTTGAGCCAGATGCCCTCCCACCAACCCATGGTCACGAGGTCGCCGAACCACATGTGCGCGAGCTCGTGGGCGATGACGTCGGCGACACGCTCGAGCTCGGCGCGCGCCGCTTCGTCCTTGTCGATCAGGAGGGCGGTGTCCCGGAACGTGATGCAGCCCAAATTCTCCATCGCACCGGCGGCGAAGTCCGGAATGGCGACCAGGTCGACCTTGTCGCCGGGGTAGGGAATGTTGAAGTACTCGGTGAAGAAGCGCAACGCGAACGCGCCGACCTCCAGCGCGAACTCGGCCAGGGGGAGCTTGCCGGGGGTGCAGACCACCCGGAGCGGCACCCCGTCCACATCGACGGTCTCGGTCATTTCGAGCCTGCCGACGACGAACGCCACCAGGTACGTCGACATCTTCATGGTGGGGGCGAACCGGACGCGCTGCTTGTCGCCGACCTTGTCGACGCTGACCACCGGCGAGTTCGAAATGGCGTCGAGGTCGGGGTCCACAATCATCGTGACCTCGAAGACCGCCTTGCGGTCCGGCTCGTCGAAGCAGGGAAAGGAGCGCCGCGCATCCACCGACTCGAACTGGGTGGTCGCCATCGTGTGGGTCTCACCATCGAGCCCGGTGTAGGTGGACCGGTAGAAGCCGCGCAGCTTGTCGTTGAGGGTGCCGCTGAACCGGCAGCTGATGGTGCAGGGTCCCGGGGGCAGCAGGTCGGCGGGCTGGAACGTGACCTGCTCGAGCTCGTCGTTGAAGCGCACGCTGCACAGCACGGTCAAGCCGTCCGCCGTCAGGACCTCGACGTCACTGATCGCCAGCTCGGCGGCGTTGAGCACGATCTCGTCGGCCGTCTCATGGACGATGGCGTCGATGCGCACCGTGCCCGAGAAGGTGGCCGTGGCGATGTTCGGCTCAATCTCAATATGGTAGATCTCCGGCTCAATCGTGCGTGGCAGACGGAACGGTTCCGAGGCCGACGCGACGGATGGCGTGGGGGCTGGAGGCATCCATGCAGGCTACCCGCGGTGCCGCGGGTAGGTTCTCGCTCCGTGCCCGCTCAGGAAGCCCCATCCGTCAACCAAGCCGACAGCCACGATCTCGACGTGGTGGCGATCGGATCGCCGCTGCTCGACGTCATTGAGCTGGCGACCGACGAGCAGCTGGCCCGGGTCGGCCTGGAGAAGGGGTCGATGACGCTCGTGGACCTGGCAACCGCCAACGCGGTGCAGGAGTTCATGGGCGACCCCCGTTTCGTCTCCGGCGGGTCGGTCGCCAACACGACCGCCGGGATCGCCGTGCTGGGCGGCACCGCCGGGTTCGTCGGAGCCGTGGCCGATGACGAAGTGGGCCGGACCTATACCGAGAAACTGCGGGCGGCCGGCGTCGAGTTCGAGCCGCACCTCAGCGAGTCGGCTGCCGCCGAAGGGCTGGGGACCGGACGCTGTGTTGTCCTCATCACCGATGACGCCGACCGCACCATGGGGACCTACCTCGGCGCGGCGGGGACGCTGACACCGGATGGTGTCCCGACGTCTTTCGTGGCCCGCGCCTCCATCATCCTCCTCGAGGGCTACTTGTGGGACGTGCCGGCCGCCAAGGAAGCGATGCGCCACGCCGCCGCCACCGCCCATGCAGGCGAGGGCTCGGTCGCACTGTCGCTTTCCGACCCGTTCTGCGTGGAGCGCCACAAGCGCGAGTTCCTCGATCTCCTCCTCGACGATGTGGACATCCTCCTCGGGAACGAGGAAGAGGTCACCATGCTCTTCGGGGTCAACTCGTACGAGGATGCGTTGGCCGCGGCCGAGGAGACCGGACTGCTCGTCGTCATGACGCGGGGCGCGCAGGGCGCCACCGTCCTGACCGCCCGGGGACCAGAGGAGGTCCCTGCCGCAGCGGTGAGCGAGGTCGTCGACACCACAGGCGCCGGGGATCTCTTCGCCGCGGGGCTGCTCTTCGGTCTGACGCACGGCCTGGGCCCCGTCGAGAGCACCAGGCTGGGGGGGCTGTGCGCCGCCGAGGTGATCTCGCACACCGGCGCCCGGCCCGAGGCCGACCTCAAGACGCTGGCGGCCGACGCCGGTCTTCTCCCGGGTTAGACAGTGGCGTGAGCCTTTCCATCGGCATTGTCGGGCTGCCCAATGTGGGCAAGTCCACCTTGTTCAACGCCTTGACCAACAACGAGGTGCTGGCGGCCAATTACCCGTTCGCCACCATTGAGCCGAACGTCGGCGTCGTCGCCGTGCCGGATGCTCGACTGCAGCAACTGGCCGATCTGTACGACGGCGCGCCCGTGGTCTCCGCCACTGTCACCTTCGTGGACATCGCGGGTCTTGTGCGCGGTGCCTCCCAGGGGGAGGGCCTGGGCAACCAGTTCCTGGCCGCCATCCGGGAGACCGACGCCATCTGCCAGGTGGTGCGCGTCTTCCACGACGTCGACGTGGTCCACGTCGACGCCCGGGTGGACCCGGCCGGCGACATCGAGACCATCAACACAGAGCTCATCCTGGCCGACCTGCAGACGGTCGAGCAGCGGCTGCCGCGGTTGGCGCGGGAGGCCAAGGGTGACCCGGCCCTCCGTCCCGTCGTCGAAGCGGTCGCCGCCGCCGAAGCCATTCTCGGTGCCGGACGCACTATCGCGGAGGCGGCAGCGAAGGGCGAGGTGGACGCGACGCTGCTGCGCGAGCTCCACCTGCTCACAGCCAAGCCGTTCATTTACGTCTTCAACGTCGACGAGGGTGCGCTGGGCGACGCCGGGTTCGCGGCGAGTCTGGCCGAGAGCGTGCAACCCGCTCCCGCCATCGTCCTCTGTGCGCAGATCGAGGCCGAGGTGGCAGGTCTCGACGCTGCTGATGCCGCGGAGCTCCTGCAGAGCTACGGCCAAGAGGAGTCTGGCCTCGAGCAGCTCGTCCACGTGGGGTTTGCCACTCTCGGACTGCAGACCTATCTCACCGCCGGCCCCAAAGAAGCCCGGGCATGGACTATTCACGTCGGGGATACCGCGCCCAAGGCGGCCGGCGTGATCCACACCGACTTCGAGCGTGGATTCATTAAGGCCGAGGTCATCAGCTTCGAGGAACTGATGGCAGCGGGGTCGGTCGCCGCCGCCCGCACCGCCGGGCGGGCGCGCATGGAGGGCAAGGACTACGTCATGCGCGACGGTGACGTCGTGGAATTCCGTTTCAACACCTGAGCCGGAGAGGCGCGGGGTCCGAGGCCAGGTGCTGTTGGTGAGGGAGTACCCCGGTGGGACTTCAGCGCGAGCTACCGCGGCAAGTTCCGAATGGGCATCGTCAAGGGGCCACTCCCTCGACCTCTCGATTTTCCGCAGGGGTCCCGGTCCAAACTCACCCGAAAGGGTGATTCTTCGGCTCAACCCCGCGGGGGTAGTTCAGGGGTAGAGGATGCGGTGGCGTCGCTCAGCCGTTGGCGTTGCCGTTGGGGTTGGCGTTGCCGTTGGCATTCGCCGGCGTGACGGCGAACGACGTGGTGACCTGCTGCCCCTTGGCGTCGAGCACGTACCAGAGGCCGCCGTCCTGGTCGATTCCCTGTCCCATGACCACGCCGGGAGAGACGTCGCCGTTGTAGGTGTAGAGCGGGTGGCCGCCGTAGGACAGCTGGGTCGAGTCGTCGGGCCGGTGGAGGGTGCCCACCAGCGCGCGGTCGACGCCCTTGCCGACGCGCATGGCTCCGCTCCCGATGAGCGGCGGCCAGTCGAACACGCAGCCGTCGTTGAGACAGGCACTGTGCGTCGGCGTGTCGGGGACGAAGTCGTACAGCGTGTCGCCGCCCCCCGTGGCGAGGATCGGACCGGCCGGGGAGTGCTGCAGCGTCAGGGTGAGCGAGCTGTCCGTGGTCGGCGGGGACGACAGCGTGGTCACGCCGTCACCGCCGCAGGCGGTGAGCAGCAAGGCCAGTCCGGCCAATGCTGCCGGAACGACCAGGGCGGAACGGCGCAGCCGGCTCCCCATCAGGAACTGGGAACCGGGATGCTCGTGCCGAGCAGCCAACCGATCGCACCCAGGGCATCGGCCGTGGTCCAGGTGGGGCCCTGGGGGTTCTGCAGGTCGTGCAGGCCGCCGTCGTCGAGGAGCCCGCGCAGCTTCGTATTGAGCGCGCCCTTCTCGTTCGGTGCCGAGGCGTCGACGAAGCGCTCGCGCCCGGACTGGTTGATGAGGATGTAGCCGTCCGTGTGATCCACGTCGTAGGTCAGGGGCTGGCCCGTCCACCAGTCCGTCTTGGCCGGCTGCTTTTCGGACACGATCTGGTAGTCGACACCGAAGGGCTTCCAGAAGGCGGCGATGGCGCTGGGCGTCCCCGTCCAGAGGTCCCAGTCGGCGCCGAACTCCTTCTGGTAGGCGGTCAGCCGCGCCACCGTGTCACGGCCCGGGTCGACGGTGGCCTCAACGAAGACGACACGGTCGGCCAGCCCGGCGGCGCGCAGATCGCGTTGCAGCGTGATGAAGGCGCCGGTGACGAGCGGGCACTCGTCCTGGCACAACGACAGGAACGGCGCCAGGACGACCACCTTGCCGTGCAGGTCGGCGAGCGTGACGGCATGCCCCTGCTGGTTGACCAGCGCGACCGTCTGCGGCGTCGGCTGATTGAGGACGAGTCCCTCGTTCGGCGATGGCGCGCCGGGCGCGGAGGAGCCACAGGCGGCGAGCAGCACGCCCAGTGCGAGGGCGAGGGCGAGGGCGGTGCATGGGGCTCGGTGGCGAGCAAAGCGGGTCAGGCGTCGTCCTCCCCGGGGGGCAGGAACGTGAAGGGAAGGTCGGCCAGCGCAATAAGCCTGGAGGCGATGAAGCGGGCCAGGTCGTCGAAGACCGGGACGAGCAATGACGGCTCCTCCAGCTGCTGCTCGCTGAAGCGGAGCGAGCCCTCGTAGGTCGCCTCGGCCGCCCAGCGCGGCGCGCTGTCCGGCTCGTCCAGAGGGATGTGCTCGGTGTGCACCTGCTCAATGGTCGTGGCGGTGCGGATCAGCTCACCCGGTTCGCCCAGCGGCCCGGTGGACGGCAGGGCCGTCATGACCTTCTCCGTGTCGGGCGCCTCGGCCATGCGCTGCACGCGCAGCGCGACCTCAATCACGACCTCGGGCAGCTCGTCGGGCGGCTCGCCGATCGACCAGCTGCGGTACGAGGTCTGGCTCCACGTCGGCCAGTCGAGCGAAATATCGGCCCGCACCCGGGGCGGCTGCTCCTCGCCCGGAAGGCTGTAGGACGTCTCCCAGGACACGTCGCCCAGGAAGACGTCGACCTGGAAGCGCTCCTCCACAGCCTGGCGCTGCAGGAGCGCCCGGTCGAAGGAGGAACGGACGGTGCCGATGAGGTCGACGAGGAGATGATCGAGCACGCCGCATGAGGATAGGCCCGCCACGCCGGCCCCCGGCCTCGCCCATCAGGCCCGGCCCGGGGGGCGACGGCTGTTACCGTCGGGCCGATGGCCGAAGCGTCGCTGTGGCTCGAGCGCAGGGTGATTGCCTACGCGCATCAGGGTGGGGCCTGGGAGTCACCGTCCTCCACTCTGCATGCCATCGACCACGCGCTCGAGGTGGGTGCCACGGGTGTTGAGCTCGATGTCCACGCCACGGCCGACGGCGAGCTGGTGGTCTGCCACGACGCCACCGTCGACCGCACCACCGCCGCCCTGGGCACCATTGCGTCGTTCACGCTGGCGGAGCTCCGGGCCAT
>DATCEZ010000171.1:0-13245 GCA_036509775.1 Acidimicrobiales bacterium | reverse complement strand
TGCCCTTGTTCGTCTCTCGCCGCCCCGACCTTCGACACGATCACCAGGTTGTCCGGATAGGGAGAGAGCGCCTCCCGCAGTAACTCGTTGGCCACGTCGGGTCCGTAGAACTGCGCCGTGTCGATGTGGTTCACCCCAGCGTCTACGGCGCGCCGGAGCACTCTCAACGCAACATCTCGGTCCTTGGGTGGACCGAAGACGCCCGGACCGGGGAGCTGCATTGCTCCAAACCCCATGCGGCGGACAGGGCGGCCACCCAGCAGGACAGATTCTTCAGGCATGCAATTCGGTATATCGGGAACGATCGTCTCTCGAGACGTCACCGGTCCTGAGGCGACTGGATCACCGGTCCATGGGTCCTCCAGCGGCACTTGGGTAAGGCGACAAGAGTGCCTCGGTTAGTGAGCCGAAGCGGAGACGTTCCTCTGCTTGGCGGGAAGATGCAGCCAGGGCCAGTCGGTCAGGACTGATCAGGCGGAGTGGAGCTCCGGGTGACCCGAGCCGCGGCAGCGCGCCACCCAACCGGTGGGGATGACCTGCACGGTCATGCGGCGGCCGCATTCGGGGCAGAAGCGTGGGGGATCGAGTGTGCGCCCGCAGCCGGCGCACTCGGTGGACGCCTTGCCGCAGCCGGTGCAATGGATCGTCATGGCGAGGGTCACTGTCTGGCGGGTCAGATGGCGGCGGTGAGGGCGCCGATGGGCATGCGCAGGTCTTCGAGCATCTGGAAGTCCTCGTCGGCGGAGCGGCCGAGCGTGGTCAGGTAGTTGCCGACGATGAGGGCGTTGATGCCGGCCGTCATGCCGATGGCCTGGAGGTCGCGCAGGGTGACCTCACGGCCGCCGGCGTAGCGGAGGATCACCGAGGGCAGCGCGAGGCGGAAGAGGGCGATCCAGCGGACGGCCTCCCAGGCGCCGAGAATGGGCTGGTCGCCGAGTGGGGTGCCCGGGCGGGGGTTGAGGAAGTTGAGCGGCACCTCGGTGGGGTCGAGCTCCTGCAGCTGGGTCAGGAGCTCCACGCGCTGGGCCACTGTCTCGCCGACGTTGATGAGGGCGCCGCAGCACAGCTCCATCCCGTTGGCCTTGACCAGCCGGCAGGTGTCGGCCCGCTCGTCCCACTCGTGAGTCGAGACGATGTTCGGAAAGAACGAGCGCGACGTCTCGACGTTGTGGTTGTAGCGGTGCACCCCGCCCTCGGCCAGACGGCCGGCCTGCTCCTCGGTGAGGATGCCGGCGCTGATCGCCACGTTGAGTCCGGTCTCGTCTCGGATGACCGGCACGAGATCGAGGATGCGCTGCATGGTGCGCTCGTCGGGCCCGCGCACGGCGAGCACGATGCAGAACTCAGAGGCGCCAAGGGCGGCCGTCTCGCGCGCGGCGGCGAGGACCTCGTCCGTATTGAGGAAGGGGGTGGCCTTGACCGGAGAGTCGAAGCGCGAGGACTGCGAGCAGAAGTGGCAGTCCTCGGGGCAGCCGCCCGTCTTGGCGGACAGAATGCCCTCGATCTCGACTTCGGGCCCGCACCAGGCCAGCCGCACCTGGTGGGCCAACGAGGCCAGCGCCATCACAGCGCCGTCGGGGAGCGCGGCGAGGGCAGCGAGCTCGTCGCCGGTCAGGAGGCGGCGCTCGTCCAAGAGCGCGGCCTCTGCTCTGGCGATCACAGCTCTGTCCGTCACGCTCAGGGCGACCTGGGGCGGAGGGGGCGACGCCGGAGCGGAAGCAGCAGAACGGAAGGCGACTGGGCTCGTGGTGGTCACGGCGCCCACGGTAGTGGCAGGGTGTGGGCCGCCGGAAGTTGGGCGGCGCGCTGGGAGGAGTGGTCATGGCCTGGGATTTCTCGACCGAGCCGGAGTTCGAGGAGAAGCTGGAGTGGATGCGCGGCTTCGTGCGCGAGGAGGTGTTCCCGCTCGAGACGCTCGATCTGACCTACGACCAGGTGCGGGTGCTGATCCGGCCGCTCCAGGAGCAGGTCAAGGCGCAGGGGCTGTGGGCGGCGCACCTGCCGCCGGATTTGGGCGGCATGGGGTTCGGGCAGGTGAAGCTGGGCCTGATGCACGAGATTCTGGGGCAGTCGCCGTATGCGCCGGTGGTGTTCGGCAACAACGCGCCGGACTCGGGGAACGCGGAGCTGTTGGCAGTCGGCATTGAGGCGTCGGGGAATGAGGCGCAGCGGGCGCAGTGGTTGCAGCCCTTGTTGGACGGGGATCTGCGTTCGGCCTTCTCCATGACCGAGCCCGACACGGCGGGATCTGATCCCACGCTGTTGCAGACATCGGCGGTGCGGGACGGCGAGGAGTGGGTCATCAACGGGCACAAGTGGTTCACCTCCAACGGATCCGTGGCGGACTTCCTGATCGTGATGGCAGTGACCAACCCGGACGTGCACCCCTATTCGGGCTCTTCGATGATCATCGTGCCGGTGACCACGCCGGGCGTCGATATTGTGCGCGATGTCTCGACCATGGAGGACCCGCATACGCCGTACGGACGCTTCGGGAATCATGCCGAGATCGTCTACCGCGACGTGCGGGTGCCGGTCGAGAATCTGATCGGTGTGGAGGGATCGGGGTTCGTGCTGGCGCAGCACCGCTTGGGGCCGGGGCGCATCCACCACTGCATGCGGTGGTTGGGGCAATCCCGCCGTGCGTTCGACATGCTGTGCGAGCGGGCGGTGTCCCGGTATGCGCACGGGTCGATGCTGGCGGAGAAGCAGACCATCCAGAACTGGGTGGCAGATTCAATGGCCGAAATGCAGGCCGCCCGTCTGATGACGTTGCAGGCAGCCTGGAAAATGGACCAGGAGGGGGCGGCGGCGGCCCGGGTGGAGATCGCCATGATTAAGTACTTCGGGGCCAAGGTGTTGTACGACGTGATCGACCGCGCCATCCAGGTGCACGGATCGTTGGGGTTTTCGTCGGATCTGCCCTTGGAGTCGATGTACCGCAATGCCAGGGCGGCCCGGATTTACGACGGGCCCGACGAGGTCCACCGCCAGACGGTGGCCCGTCGTGTGCTGAAGGGCTACTCGCCGCACGAGGTGCCGACCGAGCACATCCCGACCCGCGCTGCCGAGGCGCAGCGGCGGTTTGCCGATCTGTTGGCTGATCTGACGGTGGACGCATAGGAGTGTCTCGTCGGGCGGGGTTATTGGGTTTGGTGGCGGTCGGCGCGCTGGTGCTGGCGGCGTGTGGGTCTTCGGGGCCGAGTTCGAAGAGCGGGGCGAGTTCGACGACCCATCCGAGGCACACGACAACATCGACTACGAGGGCCTCGGCCTCCGGGTCATCGACGACGTCTCTGACGTCGAGCACCTCGACCACCACCTCGGGGCCGATGGTGACCGCGACGCTTCCCGTGGTGGTCTGTCAGACGACTTCGGGCGTGACGACCACCACGGCGGCGTTGCCGGGTTCCGTCTCGGTCAGCGTGCCCGCCTCGGACGCCTCGGCTGGGAACCTGGCCGTCTACAGCGATGAGGCGGGGCGCTTGATGCTGCTCGGGCCGACGGTGGGGTGGACGTGCACCGGGTCGTTCGGAGCCGACGGCAGCGGGCTGATGGCGCTGGCGCCGGTGGGGACGACCGTGCCCCCAGGCGGGACGACGTGGCAGCTGGCGGCCTCCTCGCCGACGCAGGCGATCGTGGCCATGGAGAGCGGAGGCAGCACGGTGCAGGGTGCCTCCCTCGTGTGTCCGCTGTTCGGTGCGGCCCAGGCGGCGACACAGCGGGACCTGGGCAAGGCCTGTACGCCGGCGAACGCCGCACGGGAGCACCTGATCAAGATCTCCTCGGTCGCCATGGGCTTCCAGGATCCTCCCGGCGTGGCCGGTGTCGGATACCCGTCAGGTGGTCAGAACCCGGCGAACGGGGTCGGGCTGTATCTCCCGAAGCCGACCGAGCCGACGGCCTATCTGGCTACCTGCACCTTGCCGACGTCCCAGCAGGATCTGTGCACCGCGGTCCTCAACCACTTCGTGGCGACGTTCGGCTGAGGCCGCACGTGCGTCCGGGCGCGGACGGTCCGGCCGGGTTGCGCTGACCGCTTGAGGCCGCCGCCAATGCTGCAAAACTATAAACCGGATCGCTTATAGTTTTTGAATTTGCCGCTGGCCCGGCCCGCTCACGCTCATCCGTTCGTGCGTTCGAGGTCGGGAGGAGAAACCCGCATGAGGATGGGCGGGGCTCAGCCGCGGGAGTGGGTGACCGCCTCGATGTTGTTCCCGTCGGGGTCGCGCACGAAGCCCGCGTAGTAGGCGGGGGCGTACTCGGGCCACAGCTGTGGCTCGTGCAGCGACTCGGCCCCGAGGGCGAGAGCTGCCTCGTAGAACGATCGCACGGCAGCTTTGTTCGGCGCTTGGAAGGCGATGTGGGTCTCCCGGAACCCGTCGCCCGTCTGCTGTTGCCCGATCCAGAACGTCGCCGACGGTGGGATGCCGTAGCCAATGGAGTCGCCGGCGTCCATAACGCGTCCTTCGTTGAGAGGGGCGAGGACCGCGTCGTAGAAGGCGGCGCTCCGAGCCAGGTCGGCGCACTGGATAGCAACGTGAGCAAGCATGACTCCCAGTCTGTCAGTCGCCGGCACCGTCCGTCCTGGGTACCGTGTCGGTAGAGGAAGGCTGGCGGGGTGTGACGTAATCTGCCGCCGTGGGTGCTGAAAGCGTGGCGGCGAGATAGTGCCGGGGGCGAGATAGTGCTGGGGACGACCGACTGGGCCACCATTGCGTCGTTCGCCACCGCCCTCGGGACGCTGGTACTGGCAGCCGCCACCTTCTCTGCCGTGCGCTCCTCGAACCGGTCCGCTCGGATCGCCGAGGAGGCGTTCCAGGTGAACCTGCGGCCCGTCCTGGTGACGTCCCGGCTCGAGGACCCCATGCAGAAGATTCGGTGGGTCGACAACCACTGGGCCCGGCTGGATGGAAATCGGGCCAGCGTCGAGCTCATCGATGGGAGGATCTATCTCGCCATCTCGCTGCGCAACGTGGGCTCAGGCCTTGGCGTGATCTTCGGATGGTCCCTGTTCACCGAGCCCGCCGGGACTGATGTCCCGCACGCGCCACCCGAAGACTTCCGCATGCAGACACGCGATCTCTACATCGCACCCGCCGACATCGGGTTCTGGCAGGCCGCCATCCGGGAGGCGGGGGATCCGGCCTACGCCGCGCTGAGCCAGAACGTCCGCGACGCGCGGCCATTTGTGATCGACGTCCTTTACGGCGACCACGAAGGCGGCCAGCGCACCATTACCCGATTTGGAATGATCCCCCTGCAGGCGGGCGAAGACACCAGGTGGTTCCCGAACGTGGCGCGCCACTGGAACCTGGATCGGCCCGACCCGCGCTAGACGGAAATCGCGATGTCCGCCGGGACGAGGCCTGCGGATCAGGGGCGGAGACCTCGGAGCAATGCCTCACAAAGGTGGTCGTAGGCGGCGTCCCGGTCCTCCACGAAGCCGAGACCGAGGAGTTCGAGAGAGACCCAGCCGTGAATGGTGGCCCAGATCAGCTGGGCCGTCTCAGTCGGCTCGGCTTCGGCGATCACGCCGGCCCGCATGGAGCGCTCGACGCCAGCCACGAGGTGTTCGTAGGCCCCGGTGCATTCGCCCAGGGCATGGTCGGTCGGCTCGAAGCCCGGGACGGCCCGGAGGAACATCACCTGGTAGGCCATCGGGTGGGCGAGGGCGAGGGCCCGGTAGCGGCGGGCACCCTCGAGCAACGCCTCGGATGGGTCCGCAATCTGCGCCATCTCCTGCATGGCGGCACCGAGGCGCGCGAAACCCTGGATGTAGAGCGCTTCGATGATCCCGGACTTCGACTCGAAGTGGTTGTAGACGCCCATGGGGGCCACGCCGGCGGCCGCCGCGATGCGGCGCACCGACAGGCCATTAGGGCCCTCGGACTCGAGGATGTCAGCGGCCGAGGCAAGGAGCGCCCCCTCCATCCCGGCACTGGGGGTCCTCGTCCTGGTGCCGGCGCTTTTCGTCATGGGCCTAGCCTACTGAAGAACATCGTGCTATAACTCTAGCACAGCGTTCTACAACGCTGGAAGCCCCCGTCCAGAAGGAGCCCTCGATGTTCGGATCAAGCCTGGAAACCAACCTCATGGCGCCCGTCGGGGATGGGGCCCCTTCCACGGCGCCCGGGGGATCGGCGGATCGACGCTGGATCGTGCTCCCCGTCCTGTGCCTCTCCGTCTTCCTGGTCGTGGTCGACAACACCATCGTCAATGTGGCGCTGCCGACGCTCAACCGCACGCTGGGAGCGTCCATCACCTCGCTGCAGTGGATCGTCGACGCCTACAGCCTGGCCTTCGCCGGCTTGCTGCTGGCCGGCGGCGGGATCGGGGACCGGCTCGGGCGCAAGGGCACCATGCAGGTCGGGCTCGTCTTCTTCGGTCTGTTCTCGGCGGCGGCGGCCTTCTCCGACTCGACCGGCACGCTCATCGCCACGAGGGCACTCATGGGTGTGGCCGCCGCCTTCATCTTCCCGGCCAGCCTTGCCATCCTCACGAGCGTCTTCCCGGACCCGTCCGAGCGGCAGAAGGCGCTCGGGATCTGGGGCGCCACGTCGGGCATCGCCGTGGCCTTCGGGCCGATTGTCGGCGGGGCGCTGCTCGAGCACTTCTGGTACGGGTCGATCTTCCTCGTGAACGTGCCGATCGTGATCGTGACGCTCATCGCCGGCGGGCTCTTGATCCCGCGGCTGCCCCGAGTGCGCCAGCACCCCTTCGACATACAGGGCGTCGTGGTGTCGACTGCCGGCATCTTGTTGTTGGTGCTGGCCATCATTGAAGGGCCGCAGTGGGGCTGGGCCTCGGCGGGGACGCTGGCCTGCTTCGCGGGCGCTACCGTGCTGCTCACAGCGTTCACCCTGCTGGAGCTGCGCACCGAGGGGCCGTTGCTCGACGTCCGGGTCTTCAAGATCCCCCGCTTTACCGGCGGCGCGCTGTCGATCTCGGTGGCGTTCTTCTGCCTCTTCGGCTTCATCTTCCTCATCACGCAGTACTTCCAGTTCGTGAAGGGCTACTCGACGCTGTCGGCCGGCCTGCACACGCTGCCGTTCGCCATCGTGGCCGGCATCTTCACGCCGATCGCCGCCGTGGTGGCGTTGCGGGTGGGGACGCGGCTCGTCGTGGGTCTGGGTCTGCTGCTCATGGGGGGCGGCCTCGTCGTGGCGGCCTTCAACTCGTCGGAGAACACCATCTATTTCGGCCCGATCGTCATCGCCATGGTGCTGCTGGCATTGGGGCTGTCGTCGATTACAGCGCCGACGGCGGAGGCAGTGATGGGCTCTGTGTCCGACGAGCAGCGCGGCGCCGCCGCCGGCGTGAACAACACGACCCGCGAGTTGGGTGGCACGCTCGGGGTGGCGGTCTTCGGCTCCATCTTCGCCTCGTCCTACGCGCCGAAGATCATCAGTGCCTTCCGTCCACTGCCCATCCCGGCGGGTCCGAAGGCCGAGGCCTCTCAGTCCATGGCGGCCGCGCTGGCGGTGGTGGGCCACGCGCCTCGTGCGGCACGGCCGGCGCTGGACTCGATCGCGTTCAATGCCTTCCACAGCGGGCTGCAGGTGGCCTGTCTTGCGGGGGCGGGCGTGGCGGTGCTCGGTGCGCTGGCCGCCTTCAGGCTGTTGCCAGGGCGGGGAGCGCCCGAGGTGCAGTTGGCGGGCGAGTCGGACGAGTCGTCGGACGAGTCTGCGACCGTCGCCGACCTCGACCGCTATCCGGAGTACGTGCCCTACATCAGTGCGTGAGGTGCAGTTCTCGGGACGGGCGATCCGGACGGGTGATCCCTATGAGAAGACCAGCGAGGCGCGTCGGACGCCGGCGATGACCGGGCTCGGGGTGCGCGTCACCGGGCCGGCCAGGGACAGGGTGTCGAAGCGGTCGAGCAGCTGGCCCAGGACGACCCTGCCCTCGAGCCGGGCCAGCGCCGCCCCGAGGCAGAAGTGCGATCCGAAGCCGAAGCTCACGTGGGGATTGGGATGGCGATCGATCCGCAGCCGGCCGGCATCGGGCCCGAAGGCCTCCTCGTCCCGGTTGGCCGAGGCGTAGACCAGGAGGACCGGGTCGCCTGCCGCGACGTCGACGCCGCGGATGGTGGTGGCGGCCGTCGCCGTGCGCATGAACGAGATCACGGGAGTCGTCCACCGCAGCAGCTCTTCGATGGCGGACGGGATCAGGGACCGATCAGCCTGCAGGGCGGCCCACTGGTCAGGGTTCTCCGCCAGCGCCACGAGCCCACCCGAGATCAGGTTGCGGGTGGTCTCGTTCCCCGCCACCAGCAGCTGAATCAGGAACATCGCCAGCTCCGCCTCGGTCAGCTCCTCGCCACCACTCTCCGGGTCCGATCCGACGTTGGCCAGGACCGACACGAGGTCGTCCGCCGGCGCCTGCCGCCGCTCCTCGGCCACGCCGATCAGGTACTCCCACATTTCGATCTGGTACGCGGTCCGTTGCTCCTCCGTCTGCTCGACCTCGCCGGGGATGACGGCCTCGGACCAGTCGAAGAAGCGCGGCCACTGGGACCCGTCCACCCCCAGCAGCTCGCAGATCACCAGCAGCGGGAACGGGATGGAGAGGTCCTGCACGACGTCGAAGGCCACGCCGCGCTCAATCTGATCCAAGAGGCCCGTCGCCTTCGCGGTCACGCCGGCCTCCATCAGCCGCACCATCGACGGCTTGAAGCCCGGCTGCACCAGCCGCCGGTAGCGGGTGTGCTGCGGCGGGTCGGTGTGCATCATGGTCGGGGGTGTCTCGTAGGTGGTCCCGATCTCGTCGGTCAGGATGCCCCGGGACGAGCAGAACCCGCCCGGGTCGGCACCGATGTGCGACACCTCGGGATGGGTCGTGACGGCCCAGAAGCCGCCCCGTTCGTAGTCGACCCAGCACACGGGCGCTGTTCGTCGCAGCTCGGCGTACAACGCGAAGGGGTCGCCGCTGGCATAGAGCGCCGGGTCGAGAAGGCGGCCGGCGTCGGCGGTCCCGGTCCCGGCCTCGGTATCGGTGGGTGGGCTCATGGGGCTCGGACTCAGACGATCAGGCCGTTGGGGCGCGGGTCGCCCTGGGCCTCGAGCAGCGCGTAGTACGCCTCGAGCGTGCCGGGCCCGTCGGAGACGGATTCGACGGAGCCGTCCGCGGCCAGGTTCAACAGCGCGCCCTCAATGATGAAGCACACGTCGGTGTCCTCCGTGTTGTCCTCGGGCACGTGCAGCGTGTGCACCGAGTTGGCCGGCTCGTAGAGGTAGGAACCGGGGAAGATGTAGAAGTCGTATTCGAGGTAGTGCCACCGCCCGGCCGAGGTGTACGCGTCGACCGATCCGGTGTGGCGGTGGGTCTGCAGCTGCACGCCCGGCTGGAAGCGGTTGAGGATGACCCAGGTGCCGTGGGAGGAGTCGTAGCGCACGACCTTGAGGAGGACGCCGGTGCCGGTGTCGGCCCATGGCGCGTCGTCGATCGTGACGAGGCGGACGGCATCGGCCGGATTGGCGGGGGTGGTGATCGACATGTGGAACGGCTCCTTCGTGGATGTCTGTGTTGTCGGAATGCGTCGTCGGTGTCGGATTCAGTCGGGCAGGGTGGCGAGGAAGTCGAGGTCGATGGCCGCCTCGAGGGCGGCGGCGGTGCGCAACACGACGAGATCCCCGTGTTGGGGGCCCACCAACTGCAGGCCGATCGGCAGGCCGTTGCTGCTCATGGCGATGGGCACGCTGGCGGCGGGGGAGCGGGTCATGTTGAAGGGATAGGTGAACTGCACCCAGTTGGCGGTGTTGACCCCGTTGACGGGGCTGACCATGTCGTCGGCCAGCGGCGCCAGGGCCGAGCACGTCGGCGTCACCAGAATGCGGCAGCTGTGGAACAGCTCGACCAGGCGCAGGTTCATGCGGTGGTAGTTGTCGAAGACCAAGAGCAATTGCTCCGCTGTCGTCGCTTGGGCCGCCTCCACGTAGTAGCGCAGGACGGGATGGACCTCGTCCCAGCGCGGGTGACCCATGAAGGGTCGCAGGGTGCGCAGAGTGGCCGCCCCCGTCACGGTGAGGAAATCACTGACGGGGTCGGTATCGAAAACAGAATCGAGCACGACGACGTCGGCGCCCAGTGACTCCAGTACCCCGACGGCGCGTTCGCAGGCTGCAGCCACCTCGGCGTCGACGGTGGCGTAGCCGAGGGTGGGGGCGTAGGCGATCTTCACCGGGACGTGGGCGTCGTCGAGGGCGGCCAGCCAGTTGGCCTCGGGGCGGGGGAGCGAGCGGAGGTCGGTGGGGTCGGGGCCGACGGCGACATCGAGGGCGCGGGCCACGTCGGCGACCCGGCGGGCCATGGGCCCGTTGGTCGAGAGGTCGGGCCAGCCGGGCGGGTTGGGCCCGCCCGAGGGGACGCGGCCGAGGCTGGGCTTCATGCCCGCCAGGCCGCAGCAGGCGCTCGGGATCCGGATGGAACCGCCGCCGTCGGACCCGGTGGCGAGCGGCACCATGCCGGCCGCCAGCGCAGCCGCCGCACCCCCCGACGACCCGCCCGGTCCCCGGGAGTGGTCGAACGGGTTCAATGAGGGGCCGAAGATGGCGTTGGTGGTATTGCCCATGAAGCCGAACTCGGGCGTGTTGGTCTTGCCGACGACCACGCAGCCGGCTGCCCTGAGGCGGGCGACGAAGGGGTCGTCCGCGGTGGCCGGCGGATCGTCGGCGTAGAGCGCCGAGCCGTAGGTGGTGGTGTAGCCGATGGCGCTCTGCAGGTCCTTGACCCCGAGCGGGATGCCGGCCAGCGGGCCGGGATCGGCGCCGGCGGCGATGCGTTCGTCGATCCCGTCGGCCTCGGCCAGCGCCCGGTCCCCATCGACGGCGACGAAGGCGTTGTACGTGGTGTCGAGCCGCTCAATGCGCTCGAGTGCGGCCTGGGTCAGCTCGCGGGCGCTGACCTCCTTGCTCCGGACCGAGCGGGTGAGCTCGGCCAGCGATGTGGTGCGGAAGTCGATCTCGGTCATGTTGCCACGCCCCCCTCTCTTTCCCTGCAGTTTTCCCTGCCGGGACGACTCCGGCCAGCCCGGCGCAGCCGGCTGCCCGGATCTATCGTGTCCGCCGGCTTCTGCTACCCGGCCGAGGGGGACAGACCCGCCACGGCCTCGGCCAGGTCGACCCCGATCGGGATGACGGCCGGCGCCGGCACGGTGATCCCATTGTCGACATAGCGCTGAATGTGGGCCCGGCACTCCGCCACCGACCCGTGCACGACGAGATCGTCGACCACTTCGTCGGGGATGGCGGCCAGCGCGCCCTTGCGGTCGCCGGCGGCCCAGGCGTCCCACATCGGCTGCAACGCCGGGCCGCGGCCGAGCCAGCGGTGGAACTCGGCGTAGGCGTGCACGTTCAGGTAGGCCGTGATCATCCGCCGGCCGATGGTGCGGGCGACCGTGGCGTCGTCGGTCACGATGACGAAGATCCGGGCCACGATTTCGCGGGGGGCGCCGCCCGCTGCTTTCGTGACCTCGGCCACCGACGTGGCGACGTCCTCGGCACTCAGCCAATTGAGGATGGCCCCGTCGGCCTCCTTGCCGGCCAGGTGCAACATGCCGGGGCGCAGCGCGGCCAGGTACACGGGCGGGAGTTGCTCGGGGAGACGGGCGAGTCGGAATCCCTTGACCTTGAAGGTCTCGAAGTCCTCGGTCACCTTCTCGCCGCTGAAGGCCAGGCGCAGGAACCGCAACGTGTCGGCGATGCGGCGGTACTGGTTCTCGAAGTCCAGGCCGTTCCAGTCGGCCACGATCACCTTCGACGAGGCGCCGAGCCCGCAGAAGAAGCGTCCCGGCGCGGCGTCGGCCATGGAGGCCAGGCTCTGGGCCAGCAGCGCCGGCCCCCGGGTGTAGGCGGGTGTGATAGCCACGCCGAGGTTGAGGTCAGGCTCCCAGGCGGCGGCCAGGGCGAGCGGCGTGAACCCGTCGGAGCCGTCGACCTCGGCCGACCACAGGTCCGTGTAGCCGAGCTCACGCAGGCGGGCGAACCACTCGCGGTGGGCATGGAGGGGGATCCCGTCGAAGGGGATGGTGATGCCCGGCCGGGCCGGTGGGACGCCGGGAGCCGGGCTCATGCGCTGAGGTGTTCTTCGGCGCCGGCTGCGCCATCCGAAGCGTCGGAATCGTTCGCACCATTCGATGCGCCGGCGCCCGACCCGACAGCACCGGACTCGACCGCACCGAACCCGACGGTGGATGGGCCGTGCTGGAACTCGGCGTCGTCGAAGGACAGTGCCAGCTCGGTCTCCTCGTCGTCGAGGGCGGGCACGGGGACGCCCCAGCGCAGCATTCCCGCCTCCATGTGCCGGATCACCGTCTCAATGACCTCGACCCGGCCGTTGCGCTTGCTCTCCGACGAGATCACGTCCCAGGGCGCCAGCGGCCCGTGGGTCAGCCGCAGCATGTCGGCCACGGCCTCGTCGTACTGCGGCCGCTTCTCCCGGTTGCGCCAGTCCTCGTCGGTCAGCTTCCACGCCTTAAGGGGGTCGTCGCGGCGCCGTTCGAACCGGCGCAGCTGCTCCTCGTCGGACATGTGCAGCCAGAGCTTGATCACGACCATGCCTTCTTCGGCCAACGAGTGCTCGAAGTCGGTGATCTCGTCATAGGCCCGCCGCCACTGCACCTCGGTGGCGAAGTTCTCCAACCGCTCGACCAGCACGCGCCCGTACCAACTGCGGTCGAAGATCGTCATGCCGCCCCATCCGGGCAGCGGCGGCCAGAAGCGCCACAGGAAGTGGTGCCGCAACTCGTCGGGTGTCGGTGCCGCGAACGGGGCTACGTGCACGTGCCGGGGGTCGAGCGGCTCGACCAACCGCTTAATGGCACCACCCTTGCCCGCGGCGTCCCAGCCCTCGAAGACGATGCAGACCGGAGGCCCGAGGTTGCCGTGGTTGAGCTGGCCGCCGTTGATGAGCCGCAGGTGCAGCAGGCGGCGCTGCGCCTTGCCGAGGCGCTTCGTCTCCTCGTCCTTGGAGAGCTTCAGCGAGAGGTCGCAGTCCTGGAGTCGTGGATAGGGCAACCGAGGGGCGGGGCCGTCGTGGGAATGACTGTCGTGGGAATGGCCGTCGTGGGAACTGTCGTCAGGGGAGCCGCTGTCGTGGCTGCCTTGATCGTGCTTGCTCACGTTGCCTGTTGTAGCCGATCCACCCGGCCCGCGGCGACCACGGCGGGTGCAGCGCCGGTGACAGGAACGACGGTGGGTCCAGCGGCGGGGCCGGCGATGGCGCGCACGTCGGCGGCCCCGACCA
>DATCEZ010000170.1:0-16285 GCA_036509775.1 Acidimicrobiales bacterium | reverse complement strand
ATCACGTCCGCGCGCCCGCCGAAGGCTCCGCAGGGCAGTCCGCCGCCGAGAATCTTGCCCAGCGTGGTCAGGTCGGGAGCGATGTTGTAGAGTTGCTGCGCTCCGCCCAGCGAGAGCCGGAAGCCGGTCATTACCTCGTCGAAAATCAGCAGCGCGCCGTCTTCGGTCGCAATCCGCCGCAGTCCTTCCAGATAGCCCGGCGCGGGCGGGATCGTTCCCGCATTGCCGACCACCGGCTCGACCAGAATGCAGGCAATCTGCGCCGGATGGGCGGCGAATGCAGCCTCCACCGCCGCCAGATTGTTATACGGCAGGGCCAGCGTGTGCTGGGCCGTCTGGGCCGGAACGCCCGCCGAGCCGGGAATGCCGAACGTCGCCACGCCCGATCCTGCCTTGACCAACAGAGCGTCGGCGTGGCCGTGGTAGCAGCCGTCGAACTTGATCACGCGGTCGCGCCCGGTCGCGCCGCGGGCCAGGCGCACAGCGCTCATGGCGGCCTCGGTCCCCGAGGAGACGAGGCGCACCTGTTCGCACCCGGGCACACGCGCGCAGATCGCCTCGGCCAAACGGACCTCGCCGGGCGTCGGCGCGCCGAAGGTCGTGCCGAGTGCCGCCGCCGTGGTTATGGCCCCGGTGACGATGGGGTGGGCGTGGCCGAGCAGCACCGCGCCGTAGGACTGCACCATGTCGACGTAACGCGTTCCCTCCACGTCGACCACGAACGCACGCTCGCCCGAGGCGACCGTGTACGGGGTCCCCCCGACGGAGGCGAAGGACCGCACCGGCGAGTCCACGCCACCGGGTATGACACGCCGGGCCCGCTCGAACCAGGCGGCGTTGGACGCCGCCGTCGATTCAGCCACCGAGCGCCTCGGCCACGTCTGCGGCGAAGTAGGTCAGGATGAAGTCGGCACCGGCCCGCTTCAGGACGGTCAGCTGCTCGAGGGCCACCGCGGGCCCGTCGATCCAGCCGGCTGCGGCGGCGGCCTTGACCATGGAGAACTCGCCACTCACGTGGTAGGCGGCCAGCGGCACCGAGACCTGCGAGCGCACGGTCGCCAACACATCGAGAGACGTCATCGCCGGCTTCACCATGATCATGTCAGCGCCTTCGGCCACGTCCTGCTCAATTTCGGCCAGTGCCTCGCGCCCGTTGCGCGGGTCCTGCTGGTAGGCCCGGCGGTCACCGCCCCCGGCGATGGCGACATCGACCGCGTCCCGGAAGGGACCGTAGAGCGCCGACGCGTACTTGGACGCGTAGGCCAAGATGGCGACCGGATCGTGACCCCCGCCGTCGAGCGCGGTGCGGACGGCCGCCACCTGGCCGTCCATCATGCCGCTGGGCGCCACCACGTCGGCCCCGGCCTCGGCTTGGGCCAGTGCGATGCGCTGGTAGAGCTCGAGGGTCGGGTCGTTGAGCACCTCGCCGGTAGGACCGAGGATGCCGCAGTGTCCGTGATCGGTGTACTCGTCGAGACAGAGGTCGGCCATCAGGACGAGTTGGTCACCCACTGCATCGCGCACGGCGCGCAGTGCGAGCTGCACGATCCCCTGGGGGTCCCAGGCGCCACTGCCCTGGGCGTCCTTGCGTGCCGGGACGCCGAAGAGGATGAGCCCGGGAACCCCGAGCGAAACCAACCGCTTCGCCTCCACCACAAACGAGTCGAGTGAGTGCTGCACCTCGCCGGGCATGGACGCGATCGGCACCGGCTCCGCAATCCCCTCCCGCACGAAGAGCGGGGCAACCAGGTCATCGGGGCCGAGGCGGGCCTCTGCCACCAACCGGCGCAGCGCCGATGTGCGGCGCAGCCGGCGCAGCCTGCGCACGGGGAAGCCACCCGGAGTCGGCGCGGACGTGATGTCGACCATCGTTCCAGCCTACGGGCCGGTCTGCCCCTCGGGGCCCAGCACCCCGATCAGCTCGTCCATAATGCCCTGGGCGGACGCGCCGGTGGCCTCGTGCACCCTCTCGAGCCCAGCCGCCCGGGCGGCATCCGCCGTCGTCGGCCCGATGCAGACGACGTGTGTCGGCACGGGCACCGGGAGCCCTTCCGCCGTCCGCAAGGCCAGGAACGCCTGCACGCCCGACGGCGCCGTCAGCGTCAACGCATCGGCCGCGGCCACCTGGTCGAGCAGCGCCGGCACGGGCGCGACCCGCGCCACCGTGCGATAGGCCTCGACGCGCTGTACGCCCCACCCCTTCTGGCGCAAGCCGTCGGGAATGGTCGCAGGCGCCAGGTCGGCGCTCGGGAACAGGACGCGCCAGGTTCCGCCGACCGGCGCGTCGGGAAACGCCTCGACGAGCCCGCGTGCACTGTGCTCCGCCGGCACCAGGTCTGGTTCCACGCCGGTTCGGCGGAGCGCCGCGGCGGTGGCCGGCCCCACGGCGGCCACCAGCACCGAACCGAGGGCCCGCGCGTCGCGCAGCGCGCCCATGAAGCGGTCCACTGCAATGACCGACGTCAGGACCACCCAGTCGTTCTCCTGCACGGCGGTCGCGGCCGCCTGCAGTGCGACGCCCCCGTCCTCCGGTTCGACCTGGCGCGTCAGCGGCAGCTCCAGCGCTGTCGCACCCGCACGCTCGAGCGCTTCGACGAGCTCACGCGCCCGCTCGCCGGCGCGGGTCACCACCACGGTGCGCCCGGACAGCGGGCCATCGGCAGGTGCGATTGCATGGTGCTGGCCGAGCGCCGCCACGGGACCGACGACGATGATGGCGGGCGGACCGAGCTCGACGTCGGCCAGGCCGCGCAGCGTCGTCCGTCTCACCTGCTGGGACGCGGTCGTCCCGCTGGCGATGACGGCGACCGGCGTCTCGGGCGCCCGCCCACCTTTGATCAACGCCGCTGCAATGGCGGCCCGGGTCGTCATGCCCATGAGGATCACCAGCGTCCCGCCCACGCGAGCCAGGGCTGCCCAGTCGTGTTCGCTGGTGCCGTCCGCCGCGCCGACGCGTCCCGTCACCACCGTGACCGACGCTGCCACGCCGCGCTGTGTGACAGGGATGCCGACGGCGGCGGGGACGCCGAAGGCGGAGGTGACCCCCGGCACCACCTCCCACGCCAGGCCAGCCTGCGCCAGCGCCTCCACTTCCTCGCCGCCGCGGCCGAAGAGGAAGGGATCCCCCCCTTTGAGCCGGACCACGACGGCGGATGTCCGCCCGTGCTCCACGAGCATGCGGGCGATCTCCTCCTGACGCCCCGCGCCGCCCGCCGCCGAGTCGGGGTCCTTGCCCACGTCGATGACGCGCGCCGACGACGGCACCAGGTCGAGGACGGCCGGGCTGACCAGCCGGTCGTGCAAGACGACATCGGCCCGCGCCAGCAAGGCGGCGCCACGCCGGGTCAGGAGTCCCGGATCGCCCGGACCGGCACCGACGAGGTACACGGTCACGGCGTCGCGTCCAGCAGGCCCTCGAACCCCTCAATGGAGGCGCCGCCCCCTTCGAGCAGGGCGCGGGCCACAGCCGTCCCGACCGCCTCGGGGTCGTCACCGTGGCGGGTCACGCGGATGATCGTGTGGCCGTCCCCGCTGGCCAGGAGTCCCGACACCCGGAGTGCATCGCCCGAACCGTCGGCATCGCCGGCATCACCGGCATCACCGGCATCGCCGGACGCAACAGGTTCAGCGAAGGCGCCGACCGGCAGCGTGCAGTTGCCGCCAAGCGTCGCCAGGACGGCGCGCTCGGACCGCAGGGCCCGGTGACTCGGCTCGTGGTCGATGGACCGGAGCAGCTCCCTCGTGTCCGCGTCGTCCGCCCGGCACTGCACCGCAATGGCGCCCTGTCCCGCTTGCGGTAACACGTCGAGCGGGTCGAGCACGTCGCGCACCTTGTGTATCCAGCCGAGGCGCTCCATGGCGGCGACGGCGATCACGACGGCCGAGACCTTCCCCTCCTCGGCCACGGCAACGCGCCGGGCCATGTTCCCCCGCAGGTCGGTGAACACGAGATCCGGGCGCAACGCGGCCAGCTGCGCACGGCGCCGAGCCGAGCCGGTCGCCACCAACCCTCCGGCGGGCAGGCCGGCCAGCGTGACACCGACGAGACCGTCGCGCGGGTCGGCGCGCCGCGGCACGGCCCCCAGCACGAAGGCTTCGGGCATCACCGAGGGCATGTCCTTGGCCGAGTGCACGGCGGCGTCGGCTCGTCCCTCAGCCACGGCCGCTTCCACCTCGGTGACGAAGACGCCCTGGCCCCCGATCTGGTCGAGCGGCGTCGACGCGTCGCGGTCGCCCTGGGTCCGCACGACGACCGGTTCGACCTCGAGGCCGGGGTGGGCCTGGCGCAGGAGCTCGGAGACCAGCTCGGTCTGGCGCAGGGCCAGCGGCGAGCCGCGGGTGGCCAGGCGGAGGGTTCCCATGGTCCGACTATCCCATGGCCGCGACTACAGGTCGAAGAGGATGCGCAGCGCCTCGACCAGCCGCTCGCCCCGGGGTGTCCCCGCCGTCTCCTTCAACAGCATGGTCGGCTCGTGCAGCATTTTGGCCAGGGCCGCCCGCGTGGCCGCATCCACGTGGTCCCATTCCTCCTCGCTCAGGTCGGCCAGCTGCGCCCGGTGGCGCTCCAGCTCGGCGACCCGGAGCGTCTCGAGACGGCCCCGCAGCGAGGCGATGATCGGGGCGGCACCACGCTGGCGGCTCGCGCTGCGGTAGCGGTCGACCTCGTCGGCGACGATGCCGCGCGCGGCGACCGACTCCTCGGCGCGGTCGCCGAGGGCGCGCGCCACCGACACGCTCAGCGTGTCCATGTCGAGCAGCGTGACGCCCTCGAGCGCGGACACACTCGGCTCCACGTTGCGCGGCACCCCGAGATCGACGACGAGGAGTGGGCCCGTGACCCCGGCGAAGTCCGTCACGCTGAGCACGTGCGACTCAGCCGCGACGGCGGTCAACACGACATCGGCCTCGGCCAGCTCGCCGGCGACCCGGTCGAGGGGCGCCGCCCGCATGGCGAACGGGCCGGTCTCGGTTTGACGGACGAGGTCCTGCGCCCGCTCGACCGAGCGATTCACGACCACGACACGCTGCGGCGCGTCGGCCACCGCTATGTCCGACAGGGCACGGCAGACACCGAGGCCCATGTCGCCGGCGCCGACCACCACCACCCGGGCGCCGCGCAATCCCGACTGGTCATCCCCGCGGGCGACGGTCACGGCCGCATAGGCGAACGAGGTCGTGCCTTTGGAGATGCCGGTCTCGGTCCTCACGCGCTTGCCCGTCTGCAGCGCATGACGGAAGAGGGCGGAAAGGACCGGGCCCGCCGTGCTTTCTTCCTGGGCCCGCTCGAAGGCGCGACGCACCTGACCGACCACTTCGGTCTCCCCCGTCACCACTGACTCGAGACCCGAGGTCACCGAGAAGAGGTGGGAGGTCACGTCGTCGTCGAAGCGGACGCTGGCGTGGGTCGACAACTCGTCGACGGACCGGTGCGACTGCTCGGACAACACCTCGTAGATTTCGGCCACGGCGTCGTGGAAGCGGTCGACCACGGCGTAGACCTCGGTGCGGAGGCAGGTGGAGAGAACGACCGCCTCCTGGACGTTGCGCCGGTGGCTCAACGCGCTGAGGGTCTTGTGCAGGTCGGCGTCAGGGACAGCCGCCGCCTCAAGGAGGGACAGCGGGGCCTGCGTGTGCTGGAGCCCTACGACGACGACGGACACTCGGTTCCTTCCTGGGTCGGCTCACAATTGTGCCGGTCCGGACCTCTAGAGTGCCAGTCGCCGGCCCTGGGCCGTGCCGTCAGGCCCATGCGGGCCGCCCCGTCAGGCCCATGCGGACCGCCCGTCAGGCCAATTCCGAGCGCTGTGAGAGTCCCACCGCCCGCATGGTGGGCGCACGTGCCCCGTCCTGCCCGGGCTCGTCAGCACGGGCCCGGTAGAAGCCCAGGACCTGCAGCTCAATGGAGAGGTCCACGTAGCGGAGATGCACCGTGGGGGGAACAGTGAGGACCCGGGGGGCGAAGTTGAGCAATGAGGTCACGCCGGCCCGCACGAGCAGGTCGGCCACCCCCTGGGCCGCCCAGCCCGGCGTCGTGATCACGCCGATGTCCGGGCATTCCCCGTCGCGCAAGCTGGCGAGCTCGTCCATGTGGCGCACCCGCATACTGCGGATCTCCTCCCCCACTACGGCCGGGTCGACGTCGAAGAGCGAGGTCACCTGGCAGCCCCGCGAGGCGAAGGCGGCTGAATTGGTCAGCGCACGGCCCAGGTTGCCGATGCCCACCATGGCCACCGACCAGTTCTCGTCGACCCCGAGGGCGCGGTCGATCTGCGCAATGAGGAATTCGGGGTTGTAGCCAGAGCCCCGCGTCCCGAAGGAACCCAAGAGGGAGAGGTCCTTGCGGACCTTGGCGGCGTTGACGCGGGCCAGCTCGGCCAGTTGCTCCGACGAGACGGTGCGCGAGCCGCCGCGGACCAACTCGGCCAGGATCCGCTGGTAGATCGGCAGCCGCAGCACCGTCGCCTCGGGGATCCGCCTCGGTGGGACGGACAGATCGGAACTCCGCCTCTCGTCGTTCACTGCGTCGGATGGTACTGACGGCACTCCCTGTGGCACCAAACCGCCCCGGCGGCGCTCTCACCAGGCCAGGACCAGCAACTCCCCTGCCACGACGTTGAGCCAGTGGGCCGCCGAGGCCTCGCCGGCCACCACGGCCAAGTGCCCGTTGGCGTCGACCAGCAGGCCGAACTCCCCTTGCTCCAACTGGCCGAACGCATCGACGCAGCGCAGCGCAATGCCATCGGGCACCAGCGAGCGTGGCAACGCGTCAGGATCCTGACGCCCCGACTCAATGAGGGCGGCCAGCTCCACGCAGCCGGTCGACGGCATGCCCGCTACGCGCGCATCGGCGACCGTCGCCGCCAGTTGCAGGTTGCCGAAGCGGTCCACCCACGTGACCTCCGTGCGCAGACAGGCGCGGCCGTCGTGCAGACAGCCCTCCTCCACCACACCGCCGACGAGGCGCACCAGCGAGGCCGGGTGCACCAGCCCACCCAGGTCCTCGAGCGCGGCACCGGTGCACAACGCAGCCGCCGCCGGCCCGAAGAGATCGCGCCCATCGAACGTCGAACCGCGGTCCGGCGGCACTGGCGGGCGCGACAGTTCCACCACGTGAGCCACGGGAGCCTCCGCTGCCGCCTCCGCCGCCGCCACGAGCAGTCCGTTGTCGGGCCCGACGAACCACAATGACGCGCCGGAGGCCTGCTCGACCTCCAGCGCGATGCCGCGTCGATCGGTGCCGACGCCGGGATCGACGATGCCGAGCACCACCCCGGACCCGAGGTAGGGCACCGCCCGCACCAAGGAGTGACTCCCCGCCCGGACGTCGAACGGCGGAACGTGGTGGGTCAGGTCGATGACAGTCGTCCCGGGTGCGCGCGCTGCAATGACCGCATGCACCACGCCGGCGAACTCGTCCTCGGTGCCGAAGTCGGAGAGGAAGAAGACGGTGCGGGGGGCCTCTCTCGACATGGCTGTGCGCTCAGCGCTGCAGGTTGCGCGATCGTTCGGTGGCGGCGGCAACCGCCTCCATGAAGGCCGAGCGTACGGCGCGCGCCTCCAGGGTCCGGATGCCCGCCGCGGTCGTGCCGGCCGGCGACGTTACCATGGCGCGCAGCGACTCGGGGTCCTGACCCGTCTCCGCCAACAGCTGGGCGGAGCCGCGCATGGTCTCGACCACGAGCGTCCGGCTCACCTCGCGTGACAGGCCCATCTGCACCCCCGCCTCCATGAGGGCCTCGGCGACCAGGAAGAAGTAGGCGGGGCCCGAGCCCGAGAGGCCGGTCACCGCATCGAGCAGGCGCTCGGGCAGGCGCACCACCGTCCCGACGGCCGAGAGCACGTCCTCGGCCCAGGACAGGTCGTGCGACGTGGCGAACGCGCCGCCCGCAATGGCGGTTACGCCGGCGCCGACGAGCGCAGGCGTGTTCGGCATCGCCCGCACGACCGCCGGCTCGCCTCCGAGCGCGGCTTCGAGCCGCGCGCTGGGCACGCCGGCGACGATGGAGAGCACGCGGGTCACCCCGGTCGCCGCGAGGGCCCGGCAGGCCTCTTCGGCCACGTCAGGCTTTACCGCCAGGACGGCCCCGGCGATGCGCTCGCCCTCCTCGACCAGTACGCCCGCCTCGGGGGCATGGAGCACGCGCAACCCCGGGAACGATTCGGCCAGCTCGTCCCGGCGCTCGGCCACCGGCTCCACCACAGCCACGTCGGCCAGTTCGGCCCAACCGGAGCGCAGGAGCCCCCCGAGGAGCGCGCCTCCCATTTTGCCGCCGCCGACGATGAGCAGAGTGGCCACGGGTGCGACGTTACTGACCGCCAAGCCGTGCTGTCAGCGGCCCGTCCCCTCGGCGGCCCGGGAGTCAGCGATCCGTGGCTGTCAGCGACGTCGCCGGCGGCGGTAGGTCGTGGGGTGGGCCAAGGTCATGGCCGTCGGGAAGTGGTCGTCGGTGTAGACGACGGACGCCCCGGCAATGCGGTCCAGCTCGTCGTCGTCGATGAGGCGGGCGGGCACCCGGCCCACGAGGTAGACGGCGTCCTCGGGCCCGAGGGCGAACGACATGCCGAAGAGCTGGGTGTTGCGGCGCAGGAGGTAGGCGAAGACCTCCTCCTTGTGCTCCTCGGGTGCGGGCATGAACTGCGCCTCGTGCCACAGCGTGCGCTGCTTGAGCGTGAACCAGACCGTGATGAAGTCCTTCTCATCACCCTTGAAGCGGAGATACCACTGGAACGAAGCGGTGCGATCGGTCACTTCCTGGCGCTCGGCTGCCACCAGCGGCCCGTCCGCCGCCAGCTCGCGCGCCGCCCAGGCGTCGATGCAGGCGACGGCGGCGGCCATCTCCTCGTCGGCGGGGAGGTCGACGATGGGCACGGGTCGGTGGAGGCTCGGCTCGGGTCGGGTGGGCTGCGCTCGGGTCGGCGCGCTCAGCCGCACTCGATGAGGCGGCCCGCGGCCAGCTCGTCGTGCAGCTCGACCAGTTCGCGTGCGGCGGCGCGCCACGTGTAGTGGCGCGCCCGCAGCACCGAGGCGGTGGAGAGCCGCTCGGCCGCCAGCGGCTCGTCGAAGACCCGGCGCACCGCCGCGGCATACGCCACCGGGTCGGGCTCGTCCACCAGGTACCCGGTGCGCCCGTGATCCACCAGCGTGGTCAGCCCGCCGACGGCCGAGGCGACGACCGGCGTCCCACAGGCGGCGGCCTCCAGCGCCACGAGCCCGAAGGACTCCGAACGGCTGGGCACGATGCAGACGTCGGCCGCCCGGTAGTACGAGGAGAGCAGCTCGTGGGGTTGGGGCGCCACGAAATGCACGTGGTCGCGCACGCCACGGGCGTCGGCCACATCGTGCAGGCTCTGCAGTGACTTCTCGCCGTGCGGGCCGCTGGGGCCACCCACGACGACGAGCCGGGCCTGCTCGCCGCCGCTCTGGCGCAGCTCGGCCAGCGTCTCGATGGCCACGTCCGCGCACTTGAGCGGTTGGATGCGCCCGACGAAGAGGAGGAGCCGCCCGTCGACCGGCAGACCGAGGGCGCGGCGGGCTTGCGGCCTGTGGCCGGGACCGAAGAAGGCATGGTCGACGCCCGGCGGCACAATGCGAATGCGTCCGGGCTCGCCGCCGTAGAGGGACGCGATCTGGTCGGCCTCGACCGTGCACGAGGCCAGGACGGCGTCGGAGCAGTCGATGATGGAGGCCTCGGCCTCGGCCCGGCGGTGCGGCATGTCGGCCTCGACCTCTTCGGGCATCGACTCCGCCTTCACCCGGTCGAGCGTGTGGAACGTGCATACCAGCGGCAGGTTCAGCTCGTGCTTAATCACGTGGCCCGACAGCCCCGACAGCCAGTAGTTGGCGTGCACCGAGGTGTAGGGCGGCTCGCCGGCGGCCGGCGCCGCCACCATGCGCTCGAGCACGCTCGCCGTGAACTCGTCCACGACGCCGGGCAGCGACTCCTTGGGCAGCACGCTCAGCGGTCCGGCGGGAACATGGTGCACCCGCAGCCCCGGCTCGACGTCCACCACGGGCGGCAGATCCGGAGACCAGGCCCTGGTGAAGACGTCGCAGGTCACGTCGGAACGGGCCAGGGCCGAGGTCAGCTCACGGACATAGACGTTCATGCCGCCGCCGTCGCCCGTGCCGGGCTGGGCCAGGGGGGACGTGTGGAGAGAGAGAACGGCGAGCCGGCGCATGGCGCTCAGAGCCTACCGGCGGCCGCGAAAAGCGCTCCGGCCAGGCGTGCGAGGCCGGCCGGCAGGCTCGAGCCAAGACTCAAGCCGAGGCGACGCGCTCGGCCGGGCCCGACGGCTCGGCCGCTGTGGGGGATACCGGCGATCGGGCTGCGGCGGGTGGCGCCGGTTCGTCCGGGTCCTGGCCCTCGGACTCGGACGCGCCGTGCTCGTCCTCGTACTCGCGCCGGAAAGAGAGGTAGATCCGCACGAGGGCCTGCTTCTGCTCCTCGCTGATCGACTGGTCGGCCATGATGGCCCGGGTCAGGTCGGGCGTCCCCGACGGAGGCTCGAGGATCCCCGCCTGCACGTAGAGCGTTTCGGCGGAAATGCGCAGCGCCTTGGCGATCTGCTGGAGGATCTCGGCCGAGGGCCTACGCAGGCCGCGCTCTATCTGGCTGAGGTACGGGTTGGAGATCCCGGCCAGCTCGGACAGCCGGCGCAGCGAGAGCCGCGCCGTGCCCCGCTGCTCACGGATGAACGAACCCAGATCCAACCAGCGGTCCTTGGGATCCGTGCTCACTCTTGCAAGCGTACCGCCGCAGCGGTCTGCGCCGGGGCTGGCGCGGCCGGCGGCCGGCGGCCCACGCCCCGGTCGCGGCTCCGGTCGCTGGTCGGACGCTGGTTGGATTCACCCGGGATCCTCGGTTGTGATCTGGTGCCCTTCGGGTATGGTCCACCACGACGCAGCACGACGTCCCCCGAGACGTCCCACGACGACCACCGAGGAGAACCGCCATGGCCGAGTACACCCTCCCAGACCTGCCGTATGACTACGCCGCCCTGGAGCCGCACGTGTCGGCGCAGATCATGGAGCTCCACCACGACAAGCACCACGCCGCCTACGTGGCCGGCGCCAACCAGACGCTCGAGAAGCTGGCCGCCGCCCGCGACAAGGACGACTTCGGCGCCATTGTGGGGCTCGAAAAGACGCTCGCCTTCCACATTTCGGGCCACGTGCTGCACTCCATCTTCTGGAACAACCAGAGCCCCGACGGCGGCGACAAGCCCGACGGCGCGCTGGGGTCGGCCATCGACGAGAACTTCGGCTCGTTCGACAAGTTCAAGGCGCACTTCACGCAAGCCACTTCCACCATTCAGGGGTCGGGCTGGGGCGTGCTGGCCTACGAGCCGTTGGCCGGCCGCCTCATCGTCGAGCAGGTCTACGACCACCAGAGCAGCGTCGGGCACAGCTCGGTGCCGCTGCTCGTCTTCGACGCCTGGGAGCACGCCTTCTACCTGCAGTACAAGAACGTGAAGGCCGACTTCTTCGCCGCGCTGTGGAACGTCGTCAACTGGCCCGACGTGGCGTCCCGCCTCGACGCGGCCAAGAAGCTCACCATCCCCGGCTGAACGAGGCCCGCCCGGAGGGCGTCCAACGAGGAGACCCGGGTGCGTCTCAGGCGATCGGGATCAGGCCGGCGTCAGGTGCTGCCCGCACATGCGCTGCGTAGGGTCGCGTTCGAGGTCGCCTTCGAGCACCGGCGCCCCGCAGGTCTCGCACTGCCCGTAGGTGCCGTCGCTGAGCCGCTCGAGCGCCCGGTCGACACCGTCGAGGACGGTTGCAGCCCGGGTCAGCTCGGATTCATAGCGCTCTTCCACGAACGTGCAGGGTAGCGCCCGGATGGTGACGGGCGACGCTGGGCGGTGCCCCGCCAGGAGACCCTGGTGGTTTGGGGGTTGCGACGCCGGGGCAGAAGTACGGCAACTGGTATGAAAGGCCCCAATCTTCCGGGGGGAGAGCCCACGGCCGACACGCGCACCGTCAACACGCCGACGGCTGCTGTCACGCGCCGGTTCCCCGCCACCACCGCGTCCGTCGGCCAGGCCCGGCGATTCCTCCTCGGCCAGCTGCCGACATCGGCCCAGGGGGAGGACGCCGACGAGCTGGTGCTCATGCTGTCGGAGCTATCGACCAACGCGGTGCAGCACGCGGCGACCGAGTTCGAGGTGGCCGTCTACGTCGCAGCGGACTGCAGCCGGGTACGGGTCGAGGTCAGTGACGGCTCCGTCGACTTCCCCGCGCCGTCCGAACAGGGGCCGGACTCACCGCGCGGGCGCGGCCTGCACATAGTGCGGGCTCTGGCCGACGCCTGGGGCATTGAGATGCGGCGCGACCGGCCTGGCAAGACCGTGTGGTTCTCGTTGCCCCTCTCGGCGTCGGAGGCAGACGGCCGCGACGGCGGTCGTTGCGCGCCAGCCGGCGCGGACCAGTCCCGTCCCGACGTTGCCCCGGCCGGAGCCACGCAGGCGCCGGTCCCCGAGCCTGCGACGGCCACGGCCCGTGCCACCGCCACCGCCACCGCCACCGCCACCGCCACCGCCACCGCCACCACGACTGACGCCAACGACCCCCCATGGCCCGTCCCGGGAGTCCGGGTCGTGCTCGACGGGCTGCGTGACGCCGTCGTCGCCACCGATGACCAGGGCACCATCCGCTACGTCAACAGATCAGCCGAGGAGTTGCTCGGCTGGCCGCCCGGCACCCTGGTCGGCAGGCCCGTCTTCGACCTCGTGCCCGACTCGCTGACGGCGGCCGTCGGCGAGGACTACGGCGCCTTCGTGCACTCGCAGGCGTCGAACCTGGTCGGCCGGCCGCTCGACGTCGACATAAAGCGGGCCGACGGCTCCGATGTCCGCACCGAGTTGGTCATCAGCATCTTCGACCACCCGCTGGCCGGCCCGGTGGTCGTCGGCATCATCCGGCCCCGCGACGAGAAGAAGCTCCAACGCTGGTCCGAGTTGACGAGCGAGCTGCTCGAGATCCTGGCCGACGCCCCGCTCGAGGAGCCCCCGGCCGAGCGCATCCTTTCGACCCTGGGCCGGCGTCTCGACTGGGACGTGACGACGCTCTGGGCACTGTCGGCCGACCAGAAGCTCGTGTGCCGGCACGTCTGGACGCGCAGCCCGAACATCGCCCCCGCCTTCACGCGGGAGAAGGCGGAGGATCCGACCAGCGGCAGCGGAGGCTTCCCACTCTGGGTCCTGGAGCACGGCGAGCCCCTGTGGGTGGCGGATCTCGTCGCCGATGAGCGCTTTGTCACCGACGCGCTCGTCGAGGACGGGCTGCAGAGCGCGTACGCCTTCCCGGTCCGCTACCACGGCACCTGCGTGGGGATCGTCAAAATGCTGAGCCGCCACTCGCGCGAACGCGACCCTTCCGTCGTGGAGCTCATGGATGCGGTCGGCGACAACCTGGGCGAGCTGCTGCACGCGTCGGCCCAGTCCGCCGAACGCGAGCATCTGGTGGAAGAGCTCCTCGAGGCGCGGCGGCGCAACGAGTTCCTGCTGCTGGCTACCCAGGTGCTGTCCGAGGTCGTCGACTACCGCGAAATGGTGGAACGTCTGGCCCAGGTCTCGGTACCGGTCATGGCCGACCTCTGCCTCATCGACATCGTGGACGAGGACGGCCAGATGCGCCGGATGGCCGCCTGGCACGCCGACCCGGACAAGCGGGCCCTCACCGAGGAGCTCCGCGCCTCGTACCCGCCCGAACCGGGGAGCGCCCATCCGACCATTGAGGTGATGCGCAGCGGCAAGTCGATGTGGAGCGCCGACATGGAGGACGAGTTCCTTCGTTCGACGAGCCACGACGAGCGGCACTACTCCATTCTGAAGGCGCTCGAATTCACGTCGTACGTCACCGTTCCGCTCCGGCTGCGCGACGAGCAGGTCCTCGGCACCGTCAGCCTCGTCTCCGCCGGGTCGGGCCGCCGCTTCTCCGAGAAGGACCTCGGCCTGGCCGAGCAACTGGCCGTCCAGGTCAGCTCGGTCGTCATCCGGGCAAGGGCCTACGACCGCGAGCGTCGGATCTCACACGAGCTGCAGCGGCACCTGTTGCCCGACGCCATCACTCCCATCGGCGGCTGGGACGTCGCCGCCCGCTACCTGCCCGCCGCCGTCGGCGTCGAGGTCGGGGGTGACTGGTACGACGTCGTCCCGATCAGCGAACACCACGTCGCCCTCGTCGTGGGCGACGTGGAAGGCCACGATCTCGGGGCGGCCCGGATCATGAGCCGGCTGCGCCACTCCCTCGGCCTGCTCCTGCTCGAAGAGCGGGCACCGGGCCGGGCACTGCAGCGGCTCAACCGGGTCTCCCTGGCCGGCGTGGACGGGCGCCTGGCCACCGCGCTGGTCGGCGTCCTCAACACGAAGACCGGTTCGATCGCCTTCTCCTCAGCCGGCCATCCCTCGCCGGTGCAGGTCGAGTCGGGGCAGGCCGTCGAGCTCCCGGTGCCCCCGGGTCCGCCCCTCGGCGTCCAGCACTGCGACTACAAGGACCACGAGTTCCACCTGGACCGGGAGTGCCTCGTGATGTTTACCGACGGCCTGGTCGAGCGGCGCGGCAGTCGCCTGAACGAGCGCTTCGCCCTGCTCGAGTCCTCGCTGCGCGCCTCGCCCAGCAACGAGCCCAACCAGGTGGCGGACTTCGTCATTGATGCCATGACCTCGGGCGCCCGGAGCTCCGACGACATTGTGGTGCTCACGGCCCGGCGGCAGGGGGACGAACCCGGACCCCGGCTGCGCTGAGCCCCCGGATACCGCGGCAGGCCGCCACTTCCGTAGTGTGAGGACGTGCACAAGGAGGGAGCCGTCGCCGCGCTGGTCGGTGCGCACGTCCTCGTCCCCTGCCTCGACGGCACCGAACGTCCCTACCGCGACCTCGACTGTGCTGCCTCGACCCCGGCCCTGCAGTCGGTGGCCGACCGGGTCAACGAATTCCTGCCCTGGTACTCGAGCGTGCACCGCGGGGCCGGCTACAAATCACGGCGGGCCACGGCGGCGTACGAGGAGGCGCGCGAGAGCGTGCACCGCTTTGCCCGGCGACCGGCCGGCGATGACGACATCGTGGTGCTGGTGCGCAACACGACGGAGGCCATCAACCAATTGGCCTACCGCCTGGGTCTGGGCCCTGACGACGTGGTGGCCACCACGGTGGTCGAGCACCACGCCAACCTGTTGCCCTGGGCGCGCGTGGCGACGCGGCGCTGGGTGGAATGCGGGACGGGCGGCACCTTCGAGACGTCAGATGTCGTCCGGGTCCTCGACGACGGGCGCCGCCCCGCTTTGCTGGCCCTCACCGGAGCCTCCAATGTCACGGGCTGGCTGCCGCCGGTGGAGGAGATCTGCGCCGAGGCCCACGCCCGGAGCATCCCGGTCCTGCTCGATGCGGCCCAGCTGGCGCCCCACCGTCCACTGCCCACCGGGCCCGACTTCGTGGCCTTCAGCGGCCACAAGCTCTACGCGCCCTTCGGCGCCGGTGCGCTGATCGGCCCTCGCACCGCGTTCGACCACGGTGACCCGTTCTTGGCGGGTGGCGGGGCGGTCGACCTGGTCGACCTCGACGAGGTCATCTGGACGGATCCGCCCGAACGGGAGGAGGCCGGCTCGCCCAATGTCGTCGGTGCGGTCGCCTTCGGGCAGGCCATGGACGACCTGGAGCGCATCGGTTGGGAGACCATCACGGCCCACGAGCACTCACTGTCGACGCGCTTGTACGACGGCCTGCGCGCCATTGACGGTGTGCGCGTGCTCGGGCCGCGGTCCGGGCCGGGCGAGCACGACGGGCTCGCGGTGGCGGCGTTCACGCTCGACGGCATGCACCACGCCCTGGTGGCGGCGCGGTTGAGCGCGGAGTTCGGGATCGGCGTGCGCCATGGTTGCTTCTGTGCGCACCCCTACCTGATCCGGCTGCTCGGTGTCGGCCGCGACGGCGTCGATCAGGCGCGCGCCGCCGTGCAACGCGGCGACCGCAGCGGCATTCCCGGTGCGGTCCGGGCCAGCTGCGGGCTCGGGACCACCGATGACGACGTCGACGCGCTTCTCGGTGCGCTGCGCGCCCTGGCGGCGGATGAGCCGGCGCCCGTGCCCTATGTCCAGGACGCCGTCACCGGCGATTTCTGGCCCGAAGGCGATGCAGCCGGCTGGAGCGTGGCCGACCGGCCCGCCGGCGGGGCCTGCGCGAGGGGTTGAGCGAACGCGTGCGGCGGCGCTGGCTCCTCGTTCCGGCACTCGTGGTTGTCGTCCCCGCGCTGGCGGCCTGCGCCCAACCGGTGGGCGGCAAGTCCAC
>DATCEZ010000169.1:0-4393 GCA_036509775.1 Acidimicrobiales bacterium | reverse complement strand
GAAGGGCCACAGCACGAAGGCGGACAGACGGAAACAGGCCAGTCCGAAGGGAATGGTGACGATTAAGAGGCACAGCAGGAGGCCCGCCAACGCGTAGCCGATCGCCAGCCAGAGGCCCGAGAACAACAGCCAGATCAGATTGAGCAGTGTCCGCATCGGCGCCTCCCCTAGGTATAGCTAGGCGTGGGTGCGCCGGCGCCGGCGGCGCTTCCCACCGACGCTGAGCAGTCGCTCCTCGCGCAACGCCTCCGCTTCGTCGTCGTTCAGAGGGGTAAGCGCGACGTCGTCGAGGGCCCAGGAGAGCAGCCGGTCGGCGAACACCGGATTGCGCGCCAGCACCGGACCGTGGAGGTACGTGCCGACAGTGCGACCCCCGACGGCTCCCTCGCTCCCGTCACCGACGCCGTTGCCCACGCCCGCGACCACTTGTCCCAGTGCCGCCGTACCCTCGGCGCGGGACGTGACACCTCCGTGGTTCTCGAAGCCGCTCAGCGTGGGCAGCGGCCCCAGCACGTCGGGATCCACCTCGACGAGCACCTCACCCACCGCTCGCGGCGTGGTCGGCTTCACCGTGTCGACAGCCAGGAGCCCGACCCCCTCGTGCTCCTCACCGTCGGCACCGGGAAAGGTCCGCCCGACGATCTGGAAGCCGGCGCAGACCGCCAGCACGACCGCTCCCTCCGCCACGCGGCGCACCAGCATGCCGTCGTCGATGAGCGACCGGGCGGCGCGGACCTGTGGTCCGTCCTCCCCCCCGCCAAGGCAGTACAGATCTGCCTCCGGGAGGGGGGCGTCAGAGGCGGCCTGGAGCAACGTGACCTCGTAGCCGCGCCATTCGGCCCGCCGCGCCAGCACCAGCCCGTTCCCCCCGTCACCGTAGGTTCCGAGAAGGTCCGGATAGACGACCGCGATGCGCAGCGGCCTCGTCATGCCGGCGCGCCCAGCAGGTCGTGGAAGGCGGTGTAGTTGCCGATGACGTCGACGACTTCCGCCGAGCCGGCCGACGAGCCGGCGGCGGCAGCGACGGCCAGGACGGGATCGGGTTCCGTGCTGTGCCGGACCCCGCCGTAGTGCAAGCGCACCGACAGGTCGCGGAAACGGTCGCCGGTGGCGACGACGGCGCGTCCCCGCAGGCGCTCGTACGGCACGTCCCACAACCAGCTGGGGTCCGCCCCGTCGGCGATCCGCGCGTTGATACTCACCACGAGCGGTGCGTCCGACCCCGCCACCAGGTCGAGCAGCTCGTCCCAGCCCGCCGGGTTCTTGGCCAGCATGAGACGCGCCCGCACGTCGCCGAAGGCGCGTACCGTGAAGCGGCCCGCCACCTCGAGGACCGCCTCCATGGCCGCCAGGGCCTCGAGAGCATCGACACCGCACGCCTCGGCGGCGACGGCCGCCATCAGGGCGTTGGACTGGTTGAAACGGCCCGGCAGCGCCAGCCGGACGGGGGCCGACCGGCCGTCGGCCCACTCGGCCCGGGCCGTGCCGTCGGACGCAACGACGAGTGTCGCCTCAGGGTCGGGACGGGCGAAGCCGCAGCCGGCACAGGACCAGCCCTCGTCAGTAAAGGTGATGCGGCCACCGCAGGAGGGGCAGCCCACCGCATCGTGCTGCCAGCGCAGGCCGGCACCCACCCAGTGCACGTCCCGTGCCGCGCCGGCCCCCCACGCCACGAGCGGATCGTCGGCGTTCGCCACCACGTGCGTGTGCGGCGCCGCCGCCAGAGCCGCCCGCCAGCTGCCGGCGATCATGCGCACCTCGTTCGTCCGGTCCAGCTGATCCCGGGAGAGATTCAGCAACACCACCGTGGCGGCCGCCGTGGCCGTCAAGACGCGGGGCAGGTAGATCTCGTCGGTTTCGAGCACAGCTCGGGCGGCCTCGGTCCCGACCAGTGCGGCAACGTGGCCCGGGGGCATGTTGGAGCCGGTCTCGTTGCTCACGACGGCGTCACCATTCGCACCGAGCCCCACCGTGAGCAGTCGGGTCGTCGTGGTCTTCCCGTTGGTGCCCGTGACGAGAGCAATCTGGCGACCAGCACTCAGATGCTCGAGCAGACGCGGGTCGAGGCGCAGACCCGCCCGGCCCCCGGCCACCGTGCCCTGGCCCCGCCCGAGGCGACGCGACGTAGCGTTGACGACGCGCGTCGTGGCGCTGGCGAGCTGAGCCCTCACCGAGGGGGCTTACTGCGGGCCAGTTCCTCGGCGGTCGGCTCGTGGCGCACCCTGCCCTCAGGCGGCAGCAGGGCGCTGATGGCCCCCATGATGGCGGCGGTGTCCGCCTTGGCGTCGGTGAGGGAGAGCGGCACCGGCTTGCCCACCCGCACCGTGACCGTCGGGGGATGACGCACCAGTGTGAAGTCAGGCACCCGCGCCGAGCGCGGCCACACCTTCTCCGTGCCCCAGAGCCCGACCGGGACCACCGTGGCCCCCGTCGACGCGGCCAGCCTCGCCGTGCCGGTCTTACCGTGCAGCTCCGGATCGAAGAACTCGTACCCCCGCGGGATGGTGCCCTGCGGCAGGACGATCACCACCTCCCCCGCCTTCAGGGCGGACTCGGCCGCCCGGAGGGGCTCGCCCGATCCGCTGCCACGGTCGACGGCGATGCCGCCGATGGCCCGCGCAATCGACCCCACGATCGGCGCGTCGAAGATCTCCTTCTTGCCGAGGAAGCGCACCGGACGTCCGATGTCGCGCGCCACCAGCGCCAGTGCCGCCACGTCGAAGTAGCTGCGGTGGTTCGACGCCAACAACACCGGCCCGCGTTGCGGCACGTGTTCGACGCCGGCTACGTCGAAGCGCGCGTAAGGGAAGGAGAGCTTGCGGACGAACGGGCGGAGCATGTGGTACGGCTCGAGCCCGACGACGCTGGGGACCCCGGGTGGTCGGTCCCAGTGCTCCACCGGCCAGCGGCGAGCTGTCGCCACCATGGTCAGCGACGGATCAGGGTTCACCGCATGCGGCGAGCCGACACTCGACAGCAGCGGTACGTCGAAGATGCTGTCGCTGCACGCGTGGCAGTCGACCAAGTCGATTCGGTTCTCCTCGGCCCACGCGCGCACGGCGCGCAGCTTGCCCGTCCCCCAGACGAAGCCGTCGTAGAGGCGGCCCGTGTAGCGACCGTCCTTGACTTCGTAGGCGGTCGCAATCAGGTCGTCGAAGCCGATGGCCTCGGCGAACGGCGCAATCATGTCGGCCGGCGTCGTCGTCGAGAGGACCAGCCGGTGGCCCTCGGCCCGGAAGGCGGCCAGGCGTTGCGGGGCGAACGGGGCGACGATCTCGCTCAACCTGGAGACGGCCCGGCGGCCGGCGGCCTGGACCTGCTCCTGGTGCCAGCCCTTGGCCACCCGGGCCGCCGCGCGCACGAGGCCCATGGAGACGAGGTTCTCCCCTAGGCGGTCGTTGACCGCATAGAGGACCTTGTCCCCCGGGAGCGAGCGGCCCTCGGGCAGCACTCCCTCCTCAATGAGGGCGCGGTTGAGGATCTGACCGGAGGCCCGGCTCAGCAGCGTGCGGTCGAGGTCGATGAAGACGGCGCTTTTGGCCACGGGTACGGAGCCTAAAGCAGTTCGTTGGCTGGTCGGAGGGTCACGAGCACCCCGAAAGGCCCGGGAATCGGGCCGCCACCGGCGTCGAAAAGTCCCCGGAATTAGGAGAAGGGATCGCCGGGGGGGGAGGGCGATCCCTTCTCAAGACTCATCAGGCTCAGAGGGGGGGCTTCCGATTACCTGCGGTCTGACATCTATTTTGCCGGTACCTCGGCGATCAGTCAAGCAGCTTTAGGAGATACTTTGTATCAGTTATAGTGATGAAGAGCGATACTCTGGCAAGCACTTCCAGGAGAGGTGGGCCCATGGAACTGAAACACCTGCAAGCACTCTTGGGCATCGCGGACACGGGCAGCTTCTCGGCGGCCGCCACGTCCATCGGCACGGTGCAGTCCAACGTCTCGGCGCACGTGGCCCGGCTGGAGCGTGAGCTCGACGTGCAGCTCGTCGACCGGGCCTCGGGGCACCTGACCGAGGAGGGCGAGGTCGTGGTGGCCCGGGCCCGCCAGGTCATGAACGAGCTCGAGGCGATGGTCTCGGACGTGACGGCCCTCCGCCAGGAAGTCATCGGGACGGTGCGCCTCGGCATGATCGGCACCACGGGTCGCTGGCTGGTGCCCCAGCTCTTTGACCTGCTCCGCCTGCGTCATCCGCACATCCACCTCAACGTCGCCGAGGGTTCGAGCGTCCAGCTGGAGCAGCAGCTCGCCTCGGGCCAGCTCGATCTGGCCGTCGTCACCTTCCCCCTGAGCGGCGACGAGATCATGGCGGCCCAGCTCTTCGACGAGGACCTGGTTGCCGTCCTGCCGGCGGGGCACTTCCTCGGCGAGGAGTCCTCGGTCCCCATTG